>JBDTAZ010000291.1:0-18407 GCA_039924325.1 Gemmatimonadaceae bacterium | reverse complement strand
CAGCATGCGTCTATCCCGAATTCATTGAAAATGCTCGTGGTTGCCGGAAACTGGCGCAGTGTTTCATTGACGATCGATGCTGAGGTTACTGCCTCCGCAATTCCTGTGTTTAACGACATGGTGACCTTCCACTGATGGTGTGTTGATGCGCGCTGCTGGCGCTCATCAAAATTCCGCTGACACTAGCGGCTATCTCAAGGTACGCAGGATGTACCTGGATCGGTGTCAGCATTTCCCTGAGAACTGTGCGCAAGTTTCCTGACACAGAATCCGGGGTTGCCCGACTTTGTAGGAAACCATATCGCCGTACGTTCACTGCAGAGAATCAGTCAGTGGAATTCCACTCGGGGTCGCGCGAGTCGCGGCACTCGATTACCTCCTGAGGCAGTGTATGCGGATAGCGACTATCAGACGATTTTCACTGGGCATGTGTGTGGCCGGAGCACTTGGCCTGGGTGCAAATGCCTGTGCACCGAGCGGAAAGTCGAGCTCAACAAGCGGCGGCCTACTGGCTGGCGACGCGGCTTCGCGTACGTATGTGCCGCCTGGTTCCTATGACGAATACTACGCTTTTCTGTCCGGTGGCTTTAGTGGACAGGTGACCGTATATGGGCTTCCGTCTGGAAGGCTGTTCAAGCAAATCCCGGTCTTTTCGCAATTCCCTCAGACGGGTTACGGCTACGACGAAGATTCCAAGGCGATGCTGAACACGACGTTCGGTTTCGTCCCGTGGGATGATTCCCACCACACGGAAATGTCACTCACCAACGGCGTGCCGGATGGACGCTGGCTCTTCATCAACGGAAACAACACGCCGCGCATAGCTCGCATTGATCTCAAACGATTCGAGACGGAAGAGATCCTTCAGATTCCGAACGCAGCCGGCGGGCACGCATCGCCTTTTGCAACCCCGGACACAAAGTACGTGGTATCGGCGACGCGTTTCAGTGTGCCAATCCCGCAGAAAGATGTTCCCATCAACAGCTACAAACAGAACTTCAAGGGCACCATCACTTTTGTGACTGCCGATAAGCCAGGCAAGATGGACGTCGCCTTCCAGATAATGATGCCAGGTTACGACTACGACTTGGGCCATGCTGGAAAGGGGCCATCGGACGGTTGGTTTTTCTTCACCACGTATAACTCTGAAGAAGCGAACACGAAGCTCGAGGTAAACGCTTCACAGGCCGACAAGGATTACATCGCGGCGATCAACTACAAGCGCGCCGAGGAATGCATCGCCGCCGGCAAGGGAAAGAAGTTTGGCGGTTCGTACGTGCATAATTATGTTGATCCGGCCACTCGTATTGCGAAGAGCGAAACGAAGACCGGTGTGACGATGCTGTATCCGGCTGACTGTGATGGGCTCGTGTATTACCTCCCGACGCCCAAGTCGCCACACGGAGTCGACATTGACCCAACGGGCGAGTACATCGTTGCCGGCGGCAAACTTGCCACCGTGATTCCGGTTCACTCGTACACGAAGATGGTGAAGGCAATCGCCGACAAGGCGTTCGAAAAGACGATCGATGGAATCCCCGTAATCAAGTACGACGCGGTCATTGCAGGCGAGGTGAAGAACCCCGGACTCGGACCGCTTCACACCGAATTCGACGGCAAGGGGAACGCGTACACCTCAATGTTCATCTCGTCCGAAGTTGTGAAGTGGAAGCTCGGTACGTGGGAGGTACTAGATCGGATTCCCGTCTACTATTCCGTCGGCCACATCATGATCCCCGGTGGTGACAGCAAGAAGCCATGGGGGAAGTACCTGGTCGCGCTCGACAAGATCACCAAGGATCGCTACCTGCCGACTGGCCCCGAAGGCTCCCGGTCGGCCCAACTGATAGACATCAGCGGCGACAAGATGAAGATGTTGCTCGACTTCCCAACGATGGGCGAGCCGCACTACGCGCAGGCAGTGCCGGCCAGCCTGCTGCAACCAGGTTCCGTCAAGTTCCAGAAACTTGCCGAGAACAAGAATCCGAACGTGACGATGTCGGAAGCAGCCGGAGGAATCACGCGTACCGGGAAGCGAGTGGACGTCAAGATGATTGCTATCCGCAGCCACTTCGCGCCAGACAATCTCGAGGGCATTGAGCTGGGTGACACAGTGTACTTCCACGTGACAAACATCGAGCAGGACTGGAATATTGCACACGGTTTCGCGGTCTTTGGAGCGAACACGTCGGGAGTCACGCTGCCACCAGGTGAAACGCGGACCGTCCGTTGGGTACCGCTAGCGACCGGGATATACCCGTTCTACTGCACCGACTTCTGCTCCGCGCTGCACCAGGAAATGCAAGGCTATGTGCGCGTATCTTCGCCGGCGCTACATGTGCCGCTCAGCGCCAACATCAGCAAGGTCGCACAAACACAGAATGGGCGGCTTCCAGCTGGGCACGGGGAGAAGTAGCAATGGAAACGCAGATTGGTACGGCCTACGTGGAGACGCCCTCGCTGGCCGTACCAGCAATTCTCGGGGGCGTGGCCAGCAGCAAACCCAAAGGAGTACCAATGCCGCGTTTTTCACGCACGCTGGCGGCCATAGCGTCGCTCCTGCTGATCGGGCTGTTCTTTGTCCCACTGTGGCGCGTACAGCTAGTCGCGCCGCAGTACCCGGAGGGACTGGGGATGCGAATAGGCATCAACTACGTCGCGGGTGCTACTCCAACTGATCTCAACAATATCAACGGCCTGAATCACTACGTCGGGATGAAACGCATCACTCCAGACTCGATTCCCGAACTGCGTTACATGCCGTGGATTGTTGGCGCCCTCATCCTGTTTGGGCTGCTGGCTGCGCTCGTCGGCAGTCGCAAGGTGTTGATCGGTTGGATTACGTCCTTCCTGATCGTCGGTGTCGCTGGACTCGTGGACTTCTGGCGCTGGGAGTATGACTACGGCCACAACATTGATTATGCGCACGCGATCATAAAGATCCCCGGCATGAACTATCAACCACCGTTGATGGGAGTGAAGCAGCTGTTGAATTTCACCGCGGTTTCCTGGCCCGATATTGGAGCTTGGCTTGCGTTTGGCGCGTTCGGGCTCGGCGCCATAGCACTTGTATTTGCCATGTGGACGCCAGGCATGAACAGCGCGAACATTCCGAGCTCCTGAAATGATTCCGCGCTGGGGTCGAAGGCTCCCCTCCGAGGTCGTCACGGTTCTGTTTGCGGTCGTTGTTCTGGCGCTGGCAACACGGCCTGCGTTCGCGCAAGGGAATGCCTCGAAAAATCGCACTGCTCCGTCGGTCGTGAACGTGTCGACCGATGGCCAGGTGCGCAGTGTGCGAGCGGCACTCAAGATCGTCGCTCGTGGTGGCATGATCATCGTGCACAAGGGAACGTATCGGGACACAACGATTGCTGTAGCGATTCCCGTGACGATCGTGGGGGAGGGGTTCCCGGTGCTGGACGGCGAGTCGAAGCGACAGATAATGACCGTAACTGCGGACAGCGTAACCGTACGCGGAATAAACTTCCGAAATGTCGGTGTCGCCTATACGGAGGATCTTGCCGCGATCAAGGTGATAAGGGCGCAGGATTGCATCATCGCTGACAACCGGATCGAGAATGCCTTCTTTGGCATCTACCTGCAGGAAGCCTCGAACTGCCTGGTGGAGCGGAACGTCGTGACGGCCGCACATCTTCGCGATGCGACCTCCGGCAACGGAATTCACCTCTGGCACTCGCGCGACATCACTATCGTTGGCAACAAGATATCTGGGCAGCGCGACGGGATCTACTTCGAGTTCGTGCGTCAGGCTCACGTACGTGACAATCTGAGCGAGAACAATATCAGGTATGGGCTGCACTTCATGTTCTCCGATAGCTGCGACTATGAAAACAACACATTCCGGCACAACGGGGCCGGCGTCGCGGTCATGTACACGCACAACGTCCGCATGATTGGCAATCGGTTCATGGATAATGTTGGCGCTGCCGCTTACGGGCTGCTTCTGAAGGAAATATCCGACAGCCAGCTTCTGAATAACATGTTCGCACGAAATACATCCGGGCTGTACGCTGATGGCGCCACCCGCCTCAACGCACGTCACAACACGTTCCTCGATAACGGCTGGGCGCTGAAACTTCAGTCCAGTACGGAGGACGCTGTATTCGCCGGCAACAATTTTTCGGGCAACACGTTTGACGTCAGCACGAACAGTCAGTCGACAACTTCTACTTTTACCGGTAACTACTGGTCTGGGTACAGGGGCTATGATCTGAATCACGACGGCAATGGTGACGTTCCCTACCACCCAGTTCGGCTTGCATCGGTAATCGTGGCCAGGTACCAGCCTGCGCTGATTCTCCTTCGCAGCAATTTTCTCGAGCTGCTGGACGCCGCCGAGCGGGTTATCCCAGCGCTCACGCCGGCGACGCTGGCCGATAACGCTCCTTCAATGCGATGGGTCAAGTGAACCAACTAAAAATTCAAATTTCCGGCCTCTCCAAAAGATTCGGTACGGTCGAAGTGCTCCGCACAATCGATCTCGTCGTGCGTACGGGGCGCGTGATCGCGATTGTCGGTCCAAACGGAGCTGGCAAGACCACACTTATCAAGTCCGTTCTCGGGCTCACCCGGCCAGAAACTGGGAGAATCATCTTCGAAGGTACCGACGTGGTAGGACGGGATGACTATCGGTCGCGGATTGGCTACATGCCGCAGATTGCCCGGTTCCCCGAAAATCTCACAGGTGCGGAACTGATAACAATGCTCAAGGATCTTCGTGGCGGGTCCGCGGAACTGGATGTGGAGTTGCTGGAGTCGTTTGAACTAGGCGCCGCACTTGAAAAGCCGTTGCGAGTGCTGTCTGGTGGAACACGCCAGAAGGTGAATGCTGCGATGGCATTTCTCTTCTCACCGGATCTCCTGGTGTTGGACGAGCCGACTGCGGGTCTCGACCCGCTGGCAAGCAGCATCCTCAAGGACAAGATTCTCGCCGACCGCGGCGCCGGCAAGACAGCCGTTGTTACGTCTCATATCATGAACGAGTTGGAAGAACTCGCTGACGACGTGGCCTTCCTGCTCGACGGGCGCATCGCCTTTGTCGGAACCCTTGATGAACTCAAGCGGATCACCGCTCAGGCTACACTTGAACGAGCCGTGGCTACAATGATGACGCGTGGCTGGGTCAGGGCGGCCGCATGAACACGATATTCAAGGTGTTGAAATACCAGGCGCGGGATGCGGTTCGGAGTCGCTGGTTGATTGGATACGCGATCTTCTTTGGCCTGGTTACCGAAGGCTTGCTTCGCTTCAGTGGTGATCCGGCAAAGGCACAGCTCAGTCTCGTAAGTGTTGTGCTCTTCGTCGTGCCATTGGTCGCAATCGTATTCGGCACCGTGTACTTGTACAATGCGCGCGAATTCATCGAACTGATCCTTGCACAGCCAGTTCGCAGGCTGCAGACGTACACGGGTCTCTATCTTGGCCTGGCACTGCCGATGGTGCTCGCGTTCGCGGTCGGCCTCGGATTCCCGTTCCTGTTACACGGTATTGATGGAACTGCGTGGAACACGCTGGTCGCACTCCTTGCCGCCGGAACCGTTCTTACCGGCGCGTTCTGTGCTATCGCCACGTTGATTGCTATTCGATGCGAAGATCGCCTCCGCGGCCTTGGCACAGCTATCGCCGTCTGGCTGATGCTCACGGTGGTATATGACGGTCTGGTTCTGTTCATCCTGGCCGTCATGTCGGATTATCCGCTCGAACGAGCAACGCTCGTCATGATGATGGCGAACCCGATTGACATAGCAAGAGTCGCGCTCCTGTTGCGGTTTGACGGCGCCGCAATGATGGGTTACACCGGAGCCGTCTTCCTGAAATTCTTTGGCGGGGCATTGGGGGCCACGATCACCATTACTGCACTGATGGCGTGGGTCGCCGGGCCGGTTGCCCTTGGGATGAGAGCATTCCAGCGCAAGGATTTCTGAAACCGTCGCACCCGTCGCACCCGTCGCACCCGTCGCAGCGCGCCTGGCACTCGCGACACAAATCAATCACCAATCCCAACCCAAAGACACCAGTGAAAAACGCTCGTATGTTCGTTGGACTCGTCGCAGCTTCCGTCTTCGCCATTGCTTGCGGCGGTAAGGAAAATGCATCTTCGGCTGGTGGAAGCGCCGAAACGCCGGCTGCCGCGGCCACCGGCGGACCAACGGCGACGCCGACCGGCAAGATCGTAGTCATTCAGCTCCACAGCGATGAAAAGGGGAACTATTTTGAGCCCAACAAGTTTGAAGTGCATCGGGGAGACATCATGCGCTTTCAACTGAAGAGTGGTGTCCACAACGTGCATTTCCTCCCGGACTCGAATCCCGGGAAGGTTAATCTCCCGCCGGCGAGTGACCTGCTTCAACTACCCGATCAGACGCTCGACATACCGGTCAATCTTGCGGAAGGCAAGTACTACTTTCAGTGTGATCCACACGCTGCACTCGGAATGATTGGGCACGTGGAGGTCGAGCACTGAGCGTTCGCCTAAACGCGGAAGTTGCCGAATCACGGGGGCTGTATGCGCTGATTGGCCGGCCCACCGTGATACCCGGAGTCGCGACAGCAGCGGTAATTGCCGGCGCCTTGGCATGGGCCCTGAAGATACCGCTGTGGCCCGACCGAATCTGGCTCTCGGCGCTCATACTTACGGGCGCAGTGGTTGTCGCGCGCACGGTCAGGGGAGCGTTGCGGGGCAAGTGGGCTTCGGACGTTGTCGCGACGCTAGCGATTGTAACCGCCGCGGTGATGAACGAGCCACTAGCCGGCCTCATCGTCGTCGTGATGCAGACCGGCGGCGAGGCACTTGAGCGGTACGCCGAGGGACGGGCGTCACGCGCGGTTCAACAGCTCGAGGCGGATCGCCCGAAGTCGGCCCATCGGCTTCGTGATGGCGAGATCATCGACATCCGGGCCGATGAAGTTCTGGTCGACGATACGATTGTCGTGCGAGCCGGTGAGCTCGTTCCCTGTGACGGCGTTGTGATAGAAGGAACATCGGAACTCAATACTTCGATGATCACCGGCGAGTCGTTGCCCCGTTCCGTCGGACCCGGCGCTCAGGTGAGCAGCGGCAGCGTCAATGGCGACAGACTGTTCCAGATGCGCGCTACGGCTGTCGCGGAAGCAAGTCAGTACGAGCGGATCGTACAGCTCGTCCGGTCCGCCCTTGACTCCAAGGCTCCGTTTCAGCGAATCGCAGACCGGTACGCCGTCTGGTTTACGCCGATCACGCTTGCGGTCGCCACCATCGCTGCGGTCATGTCCGGAGACAATCAACGATTCCTGGCGGTGCTGGTTGTCGCGACGCCATGTCCGCTCATTCTTGCGCCGCCCATTGCCATTATTGGCGGCATCAACCGCGCGGCAAGACGTCAGATCATCGTGAGAAATGGCGCCGCCATCGAGCGACTGGCCAACGCAAATGTCGCAGTGCTGGACAAGACTGGAACGCTCACGGTAGGAATGCCGGTGGTGAAGACTGTGGTAGCCGCCGAGTCGTTCACGAGAGGCCAGGTACTAAGACTCGCGGGTGCGATAGAGCAGGGAGCGGCACATCTGCTGGCAAGGACACTTGTCGACGCGGCCATGGCTGAGAACGAATCCCTGCCCGCAATCCGGGATGTCGTAGAGACACCGGGAAGTGGCGTTGAAGGTCGAGTCGGCGACGACATGGTCGCTGTTGGTTCGCGCACGTTTGTGCACGACAGGGTGACGGTTGACCGGGATGCCGTAATTCCTGAGGAGTCCGTCGTGGGTCTCAAGGCATACGTGTCGATCAACGGACGTCTCGCAGGTGTTGTTATGTACGACGAGAAGTTGCGAAACGATGTCCCGGAGATCCTTGCGGACATGAATGTACTGGGCTTCAAGAGGATCCTACTTCTTTCAGGAGATCATGCGGAAAACACGCGATCGATCGCGGCAACTATTGGCATCAGCGAAGTTCGCGGCGACATGACGCCGGAAGATAAGGTTGCCTCCGTCCGAGAGCTCACCGAACAGGGTAATCGGGTGCTAATGGTGGGGGACGGAACCAATGATGCCCCGGCTTTGAGTGCTGCGACTGTCGGCATCGCGCTCGCGGGCCACGGCGGTGGGGTAACAGCAGAAGCGGCGGATCTAGTGATACTCGTTGACGAACTTGACCGCGTTCCAATGGCGATCAGAATCGCACGCCGGAGCATGAGAATAGCCAGGGAGAGTATCTGGGCAGGTCTCGGTTTGAGCGGCGTCGCGATGTTGTTCGCCGCGGCCGGCCGCATCGACCCGGTTCCCGGCGCGCTGCTTCAGGAGGCAATCGACATCGCTGTTGTCCTCAACGCGCTACGCGCAAGCGCGGGACCGCGAAGCGCTACCTAGCGCCCGAGCAGGTAGTTCACAACATCAGCAGCGGAATAGCTCGCGCGAGGCCCGACGAAGTTCTGAATGCCGCGCAGGTCATCGCCGCTGGTGAGCAACGGTGGCTCTTCGACTCCGTTGCCGCGAAGCTGTGCCTGCGCAATATTTGCAGTCAGTCCATTGCAAAGGCACTCGCGCCCTTCCGTTTCGGCGACAGATCCACCCTTCTTCACATACGCATCCACTGGCTCCGCTGGGCAGCGGTAGCCGATTTTCCCGTTCGGATCGCGATAAGCCGTACGGAGATAGCCAAGGTCGCATTTCCGCACTCGCCGTGGCCCGTTGGCGTGGTCGCCTTTCCAGCGCACAACCTTGAAGGGATAGCCAGTGGGGGACGCGCGTGGGTCGGTCACTACGTCAACCTCGCCGCGCGCGGCATGACTCAGTACTTCCTGCTTTAGATCATCCGCTATTCCTGACTCATCGCAATACGCGAACAGTGTCCCAACCTGAATACCAGCCGCGCCGAGTGCGCGCGCCTCGATGAATTTTTCGGGCGCTCCAGCCCCACCAGCGATCCAGAACGGAAGACCCAACTCGGCGATGCGGGCGAGATCAACAACGTCACGATCCCCGTATATCGGTTCGCCGCGATCGTTCAGATGGGGCTCGCCGCGCGGCGGAGCATTGTGACCGCCAGCGGTAGGACCCTCCACAACAAAACCGTCGACGCGACCGTTTGCCTTGCGGGCGAGCGTCATCGCGAGTGATGTGGCAGCGATGATCGCGATGAACCGGGGGCGCTTCATTGACATGGTCTGTTCGACGCCATGCAGCGCGGGGTCGAAAGTCAGATATTCTGCTTCGGTCGCTGAAAGTCCATCAACGTCGAATCGGATCGATGCCGCGCGATGCTCAGAAAACGCGTCCAATACACCGGGAATTTCACGCGGTATACCGGCGCCCATCAATACGTAATCCACGCCTGCCAGCATTGCGCCGCAAAGCGACGCAAGGTTCGGCAATTGAACTTTCGTGAGAAGATTTACACCGACAACTCCGTCGTGACCTTCTTTTGCGAGGTACACTTCGACGAAATTCGCAAGCATCGTGACCTGTTGGCGCGCGACGCTCACCGTTTGCTTGTACATGGGGAGCATCTTGTATGGCTGATCCTTGCCGCGACCGTCGGGCAGGAAGTAGCGGCCCAGTACTTCATCGCCGACGTGCGCAATGGGAAAATGAGCGATGGCACGGCGCATGTGACCACCGGGATCGCCGTCCTGGAGTCGTCGGACAAGTACAGTGTCGAGCGCTGTTCCTGAAACTACGCCGAGGTTGCCGCTCATTGCCACGGCATTCGCAAGCTTCCAGTTCGAAACACCGACTCCCATCCCACCCTGTATGATTGCAGGCATGGAGATATCGCGCGTTGCAGTTGTCATGGCGATGTAACCTATGGCATCGCAGCCGACGGATTCAGTCGGGATAAGCTGGATAATTCCTAGGGGAATCCCCGACGCTGATTCGGCTACGTGTGATCAGGCACCAGCGGCTTTATCTGGCGTGAGCATGAAGGTCTTGATCAGCGCGAACACAAATAGCAGAAGTAGCACCGCTTGAATCGCGACGGTTTCAACAGTTGGAAACACGCCGAGCCATGAAATGTCCGGAACGTGCCTCAATGGCGTCATCGACATGACGTTTCCTTCCTGGAGCTCACGAATGCCGCGGCCGGCGAAGACAAATGCCATGTAATAGAGCAGTAGGCTTGTCACGGCGAAGAAGGGTCGCATTGGGATCTTTATGCCGAAGCGATAGAACAGCACGAAGATAACGGCCAGCGCGACGGACCCTGCGAGGATTCCCAGAATCAACGGCATCGCGGTGCCCTGCGTCTGACTGAATAGCGCCTGATAAAACAGAGCTGTCTCCGCGCCTTCGCGGTAGACCGCAAGGAATGCAACCAGCATCAACGCTCTACCGCCGCCACGCTCAAGAGCCGCTGAAACTTTGTGCGCGATAAACTTCTGCCACTTGACGGCCTCAACCTTCGAGATCAGCCAATAGCTCACCGAGAAGAGCACGACGACAGCTATGAGCAGCGATACAGCTTCGACTATCTCGCTGCTTGCGGGTATTGCCGAGAATACTGTCTTGATGATTATGGCGGTTATCAGGCTCGCAATAACGCCAAGCGCGACGCCGAGCCATATCGAGCGTAGCTGCCTGCGATTGTCAGTCTTGATCAGGAATGCTACAACGGCGCCTACGACGAGGATCGCCTCGAAGCCTTCGCGTAGTATGATGAGGAACGATTGCCAGAACGTAGCAGCGGCGTCGGCTCCCGTTTCACTTGCGAGTGCCACAACGCGCGGGAGCGCTTCCGCGATTGCATCACGCGCAAGCGTCGCGGATTCGATGTCGTGGCTCCCGACAGCGATTTTGAAGTTGGCGAAAGAGCGTTCGAGCGACGTCACCAACCCCGGATCCTTCGCGCTCACGATTGATTCAAGGGGTTCGAATGCCAGATACGCGTCAGAGGCGCCGTCTCGCGCGGCCTTTGCGTTGCCGGTTCGCCCGAGCGATCGAGCGGAGTCGAGCAGGACGACTATCGAGGCGGAGACCACGGCCGGAGTTGTCGGCGCTGCGTCGTTGACCGGTAGTACCATCTTCTCGCCGCGCAGGGCGTACACGTACTTGATGACGTTCCAGCGTTGCTGTGTAGAAAGCGAAGCGCCAAAGCCCGGCATCGCAGTTCCGCGCACCCCTACTGAAATGACGTCATACGCAAGCGACGGTGTTAGCCTGGGGGTAGCCGCACGGTTTCCGATTCCAGGGACCTCCGTAGAAAGCCCGTGCGCCAACGGTCCGTCGCCCAACGCAGCAGAGCCATGGCAAGATGCGCAGGTGGCCGTGAAGAGCTCACGACCCGCGGTTGTGTCGAGCGGCGCGGTCGGAAGCTCCAGCCTTCCCTCGCTCCCCAAGGCGGTGAGCACGCGGTCACGAAGCGGAGCAAGCGCAGAGGGCGGCTTTCGAGCCGTCACTGCCTCGATGAGGGCGTCAAGAGCGGAATGAACGGCAAAAGCGTTCGCGCCGCGTAGCCCGGAGGCGACCCTGTTGGCGTCCTGCAGAAACCCTGTGGTCTCCTGGTACTCCTGGTCCGATATAATCTTGCCGGCGTCATTCACCGCCATCCGGTATTCCGATACGGCGACGGACACAATGTTGGCGAGCCTACGCGCCTCGGAGTCCTGAGCGATCGCGCTTCGAGGCGTGAGTGCCGAAACAAACAGCAGGGTGAAAACTGCGAAGTTACGTATAAATTGGAGCTTCGAAGGCATATCCGAACAAAACTATCGGGTTTCCCTTGTTGTGCTACGGCCACTCAGGACTGGTTTCGTGCCATCTATGGTCAACCATATGTTGTAAGCAAAGAAGTACGCTCCGACGGCTGCCAATACTCCCCCTGTACCGAGGACGAAGGGTGCTGCCGAAACGGCATGCGGGGCGAGGCAGAACCCGACCACCATGAGTAGCAGGCCAGCATTTGCCAGCCACCATTGCGCACCGGCGATTCGCCGCGAATGCAGCGGGTGTCCGGTGAATCTTGGGATCACATGATATGCTACGCCGTAAATCATCATCGTCACGAAGCCGAGCAGGTTCATGTGCACGTGGGCAGGGCGGTAAACGATAAGCTGCGGATTCACTGCCATGGCGACGCCGAGCGTGACCCCGATTCCGAGCCATGTGATACTCGCCTTTAGAAAGGCCTTGACGAACCACTCCATTTTCATTCAACTCGCTAACGGTTCATTGATGATCCTAAATGAGGACGCCTGCCAACGCAGTCGGCTTGCTCCTGAGACTGTGTAGGGATTATGCCTACGCATTGTCGTTTGAGTGGCCAGACGCGATTACAATTAATCCAACGCGGTCGTGCACCCTGCGCATTGACGGACGCGGCACAGGTACGGCGATGCACGCACGGAGATTCATGTGGGATCGGAGACTCGAGACAATTTTGCCAACGCACCGGTCGCGGAGCTCGCGCTTCCGGGCAGTTACGGCATCAGTCCTGGCGATTTCAGTCTACCGTTGGATATCCGACTTGGAAGAGTCCGCCTTCAGGTGTCGGACATCGGCCGCTCGCTGGACTTCTATGAACGAGTCCTCGGACTTCGCGCGCTGGAACGAGATTCGTCACGTGCCGTGCTTGGTGCGCATGACGACACTGAGCCGCTCGTGGAGCTCACGGCACGACGCGGTGCGATGCCCGCACCAACTCGCGGACAGCTCGGACTGTTTCACTATGCGATACTGCTGCCAGATCGTGCTTCGCTCGGTCGCTTTGCTCAACATCTGGGCGACATCAACGCGCGCGCGGGGTCGGCTGATCACCTGGTAAGCGAAGCGTTTTACCTTCAGGACCCCGACAATCTGGGAATCGAAGTGTACGCGGACCGACCGCGAAGCGCGTGGCTCCGAACGGGGCGCGAATTGAAGATGGCCACGGATCCGATCGATTTTGGTGGTCTGCTGAGATCTGCCGGTGATGCTAAGTGGACAGGCATGCCGGGCGGGACGGTGATGGGTCACGTTCACCTGCATGTAGGCGAGATCGCGACTGCATCGAGTTTCTACTCCGACGCGCTGGGCTTTGATCGCATCGCGTGGGGTTATCCGGGCGCGCTGTTCATGTCGGCCGGCGGATACCACCATCACCTCGGCACTAACATCTGGGCAGGTCGCGGCGCTCGGGCGGCCGGCGATGGGGATGCTCGGCTTCTGGAATGGACCATCCGGCTGCCTGATTCTGCCAATGTTGCCGCAGTCGGAGAAAATCTGGAACGAAGCGGCTATAGTGTCGAGCGGGACGATGTTTCCGTTGTCACGCGCGATCCCTGGGGGACGCAGTTACGCATCGGACAGTGATCAATACACTTTCACAAATAAATTTTGAATCATTCGATTTCATTCGCCCTGTGCGCGTCCTGCACCGGGCTTGTTCTGGCGTTTGCGGGTCAAGTCCGTGCACAGACAACCGCACCGACCAGGCTCGATAGCGCTACGATCGTCGCATCACGTGCGCAGGTCGGTGCCGCCGGCCGGACCGTTGACGTTATCACTCGCAACGATATTTCTCAGTCGCCGGCGCGCAACCTTGCTGAGCTGCTTGGCGCGCGACTGTCGATCGATGCGTTCACGCGTTCGCCGGCACAGGCCGACGTTTCGATTCGTGGCGCAACCGCGGAGCAGGTATTGATCCTGGTGGATGGCGTGCGCATGGGCGATGCGCAGAGTGCACACTATGCTCTGGATCTTGGAATCCCACTGTCAGCGATCGAGCGGATCGAGATACTTCGCGGCCCAGGTTCCGCACTGTACGGCCCGAATGCAATCGGTGGCGTGATCAATATTGTGACCCGCGGCGGCAGTGGTAGTGGTGATTCTGTTCCAGCCGGTGAGACGGCCAGTCTCTACGGCGGTACGTTCGGCACCGTTGGGCTTGGCGCGTCTGATCGCGGTTCAATTGGCGCTACGTCACTTTCCAGTGACTTGCAGTTTGACAAGTCCGACGGGCACCGGCCCGACACCGACTACCGAATCTTCCAGGCTCGGCTGGGCGCCGACCGAACGGTTGGAAACAGTGGAACGCTAACTACCGCGGCATCGATGGGAGTTCGAGATTTCGGCGCGGCGAATTTCTATTCGCCCTATCCGTCAGGCGAGCGAACTGGTACGACAACTGGTGAGGCTCGGTGGGCGGAACCGATGGGACGATGGGCATTAAATGTTGGTGCTAGCACGCGACTGCACACTGACCGATTCGACCTGGTTCGCGATGATCCGGCGGTTTACGAAAATCGACACCGTTCGTGGCAGACTGGGGCTGAGGCAACGGCGCGCACCGAGACCATCGGGAATACGAGTTTCGTGATCGGCGGAAGCGCGGAGCATGATCAGCTTTCGAGCGCGCGGCTTGGCGGACGTCGGGAGTGGAGGGCCGCCGCATTCATGGAACAAGCGATACCAGTTTCGACTCGCGTGCAGATAGTTGCCGGAGAACGCGATGATCACGCATCGACATACGGCGACTTCTTTTCTCCATCGCTCGCGCTGTCCGCCGTTGCAACTTCAGAGCTGACGCTTCGGGCCAGCGTCGCACGCGGCTTTCGCGCGCCGACGTGGACGGAGCGCTACTACGTGGATCCGGGAAACAGTGGCAACCCGCTCGTGCAGCCGGAGAAATTCGCGAATGGCGAGGTTGGCGCGACATACGCGCCAGTTGCAGCAAGCGGGATCGGTCTCAAGTTGGATGCCGCGGTGTTCACGCGCCATGCCAAGGATCTGATCGACTGGGTGCGACCTGTGAATCGCACCGATCTCCCGTGGCAGATTGCGAACGTCGGTACCGCGGCGTTTCGCGGCATCGAGACGACGCTGAGCGCATCGCCGGTTCCTGGGATGACAGTTTCGTTCGGTGCAAGCGGAACGGCGTTCGACGACGGCGATGCCAGCGGTCTCACGGGCAAGTACGCCCTTCAGCCCATTACGCGCGAGTTGACCGCGTCGACAACGATTCCACTCCCATCGCACATGACCATCTCGCTCGATGCCGTGCACGCGAGACGTGCGGGAGAAGCTGGTTATACTACCGGATCCACTCGGCTTTCCTGGAATGTGCAACGCATTCGCATATTCGTTGATGGGACCAACCTTGCGAACGCGTCATGGCTCGATGCTTCCGGCGATATCGCGCAGGGACGGGCTCTGTTTGTCGGTTTCGGGTGGCATAACTAATGATCCGAGTCGGCCGTGGCGTTCACGCGATGTCTGAACGTCCAGTACACATAGCAGAAGTATCCGATTACAAGTAGCGCGCTGACGATCCACCAGATGAGGCCGACTTGAAGGCCGTATGCGCCCGCCGCGCTGTTCGCGACGGTGAGTGAGTACGCAGGATCAGTTGTCGCCGGCAGCAGTGTTGGGTACATGCCAAAGGCTACGCCGCCGAGCATGCCGGCGATGTACAGGCTCGAGGATATGAACGCAGCGAGATCCTTCTGTCGGGCTCGGAACAATGCCATTCCACCGAGACTACCCAGAGCAACAACGGGAATCAACGAACCCCAACCAGGGGTGAGATAGTTCTCGAGAATTATCGGGCGCACCCACACTGTTGCAAAAAACCCGACAACGGTGAGGATGGCGACGATCCACCACAGCCGAGCCGCAATCCTGCGTGCTCGTTCGCGCAGCGGATTTTCAGTCTTGAGGGCAAGCCAGTGTGCTCCGTGATTCGCAAGTGTCACGAACGACATCAGGCCGATCAGTAGAGTGTACCAATCCAGAATTCCCACTTTACCGGTAACTCGGAAATTCGTCCAGAGGGGTTCAAAGAAATACCCATCTGCGTTAAGAGGAACTCCGCGAATGACATTCCCGAGTGCAGCGCCAAGGAATATTGTGAGCAATGCCCCCGATAGTGTGAACACAAA
Organism: Gemmatimonadaceae bacterium; assembly: GCA_039924325.1. GTDB lineage: Bacteria > Gemmatimonadota > Gemmatimonadetes > Gemmatimonadales > Gemmatimonadaceae > Fen-1247. The sequence goes on along the minus strand of JBDTAZ010000291.1, from coordinate 2,556 downwards.
GTCGTAGAGGCTGTGCCACAGCGGATCGTTGACGTGGGACCTCACTTCGATGCTGATTCCGCGCAGCATCAGCAGCCACAGCACCATCGTGAGCGGCAGGTAAAAGCCGCTGAAGCTTGACGCATACAGCGCAGGAAACGCGAAATACAGAGTTCCGCCGGCGGCAATCAGCCAGACTTCATTTCCGTCCCAAACTGGGCCGATCGCACTTATCACAACTCGGCGCTCCTCGCGTGTGCGCCCCACCAGCCAATGAATGGTTCCGACCCCGAGATCGAAACCATCAAGCACCGAATACACCACGAGCATGAGTGCAACGATTACAAAGAATGCAGTCGCCATTATCGTCGCATCCTAGTGTGCCGCGGTTGGCGCAGGTTCCGCAGGTTCCGCGGGCCCATGCTCGATCTCGCGGTAGATGAGGAACAGGAACAGAAGCGAGAGTATCGTATACATCCCCATGAAACCGAGGAGCGTGAAGAGGCCATTGCCTGCTGATACTTCGGGCGAGATGCCGTTTGCGGTTCGCATCAGTCCGTACACCAGCCACGGTTGACGCCCGATCTCGGCGGTCAGCCAGCCAGCCGTGTTTGCGATGTAGGGGAACGGCAGCATAAGCATGAGAATCCACAGCATCCATCGGCTCGTCGCGAGTCTGTCACGCCAGAGGAGAAGCGCGCTAACGGCCAATATCGCGATCATTATCGTACCGAGCCCGACCATGATGTGATAGGCGTAGTAGAGCAGCGGGACGTTGTCGGGCCACGTGTCGGTAGGAAAAGCGTCGAGTCCCTGAACCGTTGCATCCCACCGTTTGTAGGTCAGGAAGCTCAGCATGTTGGGGACTGAGATCGAGTTGTCCAGCGATCTGTCGCTCATGTTGGGCTGGCCGATAATCACGAGCGGAGCACCAGGCCCCGTCGTAAACACCGCTTCCATCGCTGCGAGTGTAACGGGTTGATATTCCGCGACCATCTTGCCTTGCTGATCGCCGGTGGGGAATAGTTGAAGGATTGAGAAGACGCAACCCGCGATTACACCGACCTTGAGGAAGCGCCGGCCGTGTTCTATCGCGCGGCCGGAAAGAATGTAGAACGCTCCCACGCTTGCCATCACAACGGAGCCGGTAATGGTGGCGCCACTCATGGTGTGGGCGTACTGCCAGAGTCCCCATGGATTGCCAAGCAGCGCAACGAAACTGGAAAGCTGCACAGTTCCGTTCGGCATGATCTGGTGCGCGACGGGATGTTGCATCCATGCGTCCGTCACGACTATGAAGTATCCCGAGAGCCATGAGCCAAGGAATACGAGGAACGCAGCAACCCAGTGGCCGCGTGGTCCGAGTCTTTTCTCACCGAAGAGAAAGAGGCCGAGGAATGCTGACTCGAGAAAGAAGGCAAACATTCCTTCCATTGCGAGCGTCTGGCCGATTACACCGCCAGCATATTTGGAGAACGCCGCCCAGTTCGTCCCAAACTGGAATTCCATCGGAATGCCGGTGACGACACCGAAAACGAAATTGATTCCAAAGATGCGTGCCCAGAAGCGCGCGGAATCGTTGTACCGCTCGTCCGCGGTCGTGAGCGCTACCGTCTTCAGCACGAGGATGAGGAGCGCGAGCCCCATCGTCAACTGCGGGAAGAGGTAGTGGTACGTGATCGTGAAGGCGAACTGAAGGCGATCTACGGCGAGCGCACTGTCCATTCGTGCCTGTGGATTGGGTCTGAATCGTAAGCTACTGCATTTTCGGGGCTCGGGATTGCGGATAGTCCTCAGGATACGAGGCAGGCGATCGTTAGATTTCCTGCAATGCTTCGCCGAGTTGCTCGGACACTTATCAGCTTGAAGATGAAGCGTCATTCGGATCTTGCCGCAACGAACCTGCCCGCGTCTCCGTCACCCGGTTTGCATGCAACGCCGCACGGTCTGCCCTGGGTCGGAGCGCGTTTGAGCTTTGTGCTAATTGCGATCGCTGTTGGCGTCATGAGTACGCGGTCGGCGTCCGCGCAGCAAACTCACCCTGTCCCACGGGATTCGGCGCACGGCAGGTCAGCGACAGACACCGTGGGTCGACACTCTACAACGTCTGGCATGCCCGGGATGAACGGCATGCAGGTGCCGACTGACACGGGGCGTGCAGACATGTCCGCAATGGCAATGGCAATGGCGCCGGCGCCGCTTGGGATTTCCATGCAGCGGATGGGCTCCGGAACGTCGTGGCTTCCGGACCAGACAGCGATGCATGCGACGCACAGGATGCTGGACGGTTGGGAATTGATGCTCCACGGCGTTGCATTTTTGCAATACGACCACCAGGGTACGAAGCGAGGCGACTCGCAGCTGGGGAGCGTGAACTGGGGAATGCTGATGGCTGGCCACGATTTGGCAGGCGGCCGCCTCAACCTGCGCGGGATGGTGAGCGCAGAAGCGCTAACTGTCGGCTCGCAGGGTTATCCGCTCCTCTTGCAATCAGGCGAGTCCTATCGCGGGAAGCCGCTGTACGATCGGCAGCATCCGCACGACGTGTTCATGGAGCTGGCCGCGATTTACGATCAC
>JBDTAZ010000290.1:0-9596 GCA_039924325.1 Gemmatimonadaceae bacterium | reverse complement strand
CACCAGCAAACGAGCCGCAAGTGGCTCGACCGTAGCGATTATCGGTGTAAACCCAACTAGCTCGCCGTCGGCCTGAACCGGAAGGCGCGTATCGGTAGATACTGAAATATGGCGCCCCCGGAGATAGGTCATGGCCGGGTCAGTCGAAAAATCTCGAAACAGCAGTTTACGGGAGATACGAAAAGCGTCGAAGACGGTGACTGGGTCGAAGACGCAAACATCGAGCATCCCGTCGTCGTGTCGGATTCCATTACCAAGGGTGACCAAGCCGTTCAACAGCACACCGAAGTTGGCGACGAGGACAACCGCCGCCTCCCTTCGCGTAACTACGCCGTCCACGTCAATCTCCGCGACAAACCTGGGCCGCTTGAGCACATGCCGCGCGCCCGTGACCACATAGGCCAGCAAACCTGCGCGGCGCTTCCATGCTCGTGAGGTGGAGGCGATCATCGACGCGTCGATGCCGACCCCAGCCCCGACCGCAAAGCGCGTCCCGTCAGCCAGCCTGCCAAGATCAACGTGAGCCTCGTCCCCCTCGACGAGAGTTCGTACCGCCTTCGAAACATTCATCGGGATCGCAAGGGCGCGTGCGAGCAAGTTGCCAGTGCCGCCCGGGAGGATGCCCACCGGCGGCCCGGAACGCGTGGTGGCGGCTATCACTTCGATCGCCGTGCCGTCGCCACCAAGCGCAAATATGGAGTCGTAGTCCGCGGCCCTGGCAGCGGCTATCTCACCAGCATGACCGCGCCGCTCGGAGATGGCGACATCGCACGCGACGTCGAGCTTTGCAAACGCGCGAGTCGCCTTCCGGATAGATGCGTCCCCTTTACGTGAGGCAGGATTTACGATTAGCAGAGCGCGCCGGAGCGGAGCAAGCGCGCCGCCCCCGCGTCGCGAAGTCATCAGAACCGCCAGGACCGAAGGAAGTCGATTCCGAGCTGTGGCGGAGTTTGCTGGAGAGTCTGAAGAGATCCTGGGCGCGAGCAGAGCAGGTCGGTTGTGCCCGGTTCAACGCCAAGTTGCGCAGTATAACTCTGGCTGAAACGGTACTCCAGGCGAAGTCCCAGGTTGTGCTGGAAGTTCGACGCGCTGCGAAAGTTCTCGGCGCAGAAGCCCGTGCTGAAATTCAGGAAGAGATTATTGTTGAGCTGCTTTCCTACCAGCGCTCGAGTATTGAGGAGATTGCTGTAGAAGTTCGAGTTGTCAGGCGTTCCCTGGGCCTGTGGGGCCAGCAGCGCTGGTGTCTGCAGTTCCACAACGTCGAACACAGACTTGGGAATTGCGCTGCTAATGATGTTGCCAGCTGAACGCACCGCGACGTTCGCGAGCTGATTTACGTACTGTTCCGACGTATAGTCGAGCGCGAAGGCAGGTTCTCCGGTGATCAGATAGCTGAGCAAATCAGACTGCGACAACGGTAGATTGTCCGCGCTCGATAGGGCGAGCGACGGCGCGGAGAGCGTGCCACCGATGGTAGCGCGGATCCTGATGTCCTGGCCGTTCAAGCTCTGACGCGGTCGGCGTACGGTATTAATCGCCGTGATGTCGAGCGCAGGATCGAGGTCTGGTGTGCCGAAGAAGCGGAGTGTCCCCTGCTCCACGTCAAATGTCGGTTGTACAAACGGAACCACGTTCAGGCGATACGTCCCGCGAATCGCGTTGAGCTGACCGTCAAGCGCGAGCTGCGACGGCTCGCCGGTCACAGGGCTGCGGCCGAGCGTGACGTTGAGAGACCCGCCAAGCTTGATGTTGGCTTCCGCAGATCGCAGCCATACATCGTCGCCGACATTTACCGAAACGTTATCCAGTCGGAGATTCTTGACGAAATCGCTCGGCGTGGTCGGCAGGATTGCGCGGTTGCTTGCGACTGTCGTATCAACGACATCGACAAGCTCGGGATCGTTGAGATCTACCAGCCGTTTGGTTATGAGCTCCGGTATGTAAACCGTTCCGCGATCAACACGAAGTGCGCCGGTGACGCGCGCGCCGGAATACGGTCCGATCAAGGATACGGGCGACGTGGTTGTAATGTCGAGTGTTGCAAGCCCACGTCGATCGACCGCTCGGAAATCTCGCGCCGTCGCGTTGATTGCGAAAACGGGGTTATCGTACTGCGTGAGTGCGATGTTACCGCTCACGTCGAGCGTCCCGCGACGATCGCGTGTCGTGGATGCGGACAGCTTCCGGATGAACACTGTATCGCCCGACAGCACAATGTTTGCGTCTATGCGATCCATGTGAACGCCGATCGGCACGACGGTCGCAGCGCCACTGTCCACGACGATGCTGCCTTCCATTCGTGGGCGCTCAGTGGTGCCACTGACGTCCAGGCTTGCGGTCAGCGCACCGTGAAGGTCGGTCAAACCACTGCCGAACAATTCGAGCAACGCGAGGCTGAAGCCGTCGGTTCGAACCGAACCCCGGATGGAATCGCCCAGAAACGCAATATTGCGGACCGCAACTGAACCGCCGATCGTCCGACTGAAAATCACAGAGTCGATCGTGAGGCCGCGCGCATTCGAGAGCAGGTGGACCGGTGCACGCAGCGCGTAGGCGTTCAGGGAGTCGACCGTGACGTGCGCGGAGTCGACACGAAAGCTCACGGCGCCGCTATCGGCGCGCGTGACGTCGCCGGATGCGGACGCGCGTGCATTGTCGCGTCCCACGAAGTCCGCTCTAAACGCGGCGTCGTTCCCGTTGCTGATACGAAGGCCTACCGTGGCCTGTACGACCGGTATCGGGCCCGCGGACAGTGTATCGGCAGTGAGTGCCACCACGCCACTCGGTTTGGCGCCCAGGTCGCGCATCGCATAGCTGGCATGCAGGCTCTTTATGTGGGCGGGCCCCGCGACGACGTCGTGCGCGGAGGCCGTGCCCTGAGCCTGCAACGCATCCGGGGAGCCACTCAGCGTTCCCTTTATCAGCACCGGGCCAGACGTTGTACGAGTTGCGGCGTCAGCCGGAACCGTTCCGAGCAGGTGCTCGAGCGCGCCGAGCGACGTAAGCACTACATCCATGTTCAGGGTCCCGCTGTTGCTTGCGACGGTAGCGATAGTACCCCTCGCGTGCGCGGTAGCGTCCCCCGTCACCACCACCATCGTGTCCACTGTCACGAGGCCGTTGCCGAAGTGCACCCGCGCCAGGGACGGGCGCATCGCCATGGTTCCGATGCGCGACTCAAGCAGAGACGCAGACGCGGTTCCGGCGAGATCTCCCACTGAATCACCAGCAACCTCCAGCGCGAACGTACCATTCAGCGAGGTGAGCGGTAACGACTCATTGCCAAGCAGAGTCCGAAGGTTTGCATTTGAAACAGTCCCTACTCCGTGAGCGCCGTAGTTCGGCGGGTCGGCGTCCACAATCCCGTCGTAGGCGAGAGTACCGCCCTGACCTGAAAGCGACGTCGTAACGCGAAGTGCGGGGCTTTGTCCCACGACGCGTATCGGCCCGCTGAGTGAGTCACGCAGCGGCAGGCCTGGGTAGGACTTTCTCAACGTGGTGAATGAGAGCGGATGCGCCTGAAGATCGAGATCATACGTCAGATACTTTTCACCCCATGTGACGCGGCCGTTCCCGGACACCTGGGATAGTGGTCCGCTCCCGTCTTGGTGCGTCATCTCCGCGTCATGGAATCGGACATCGAGCCACACCGAATCAAGCACGGCACTCCCGGACATCGTTCCACTGAGTCGCGGAAACTCCTTGTTCAGATACTGCAACGTACGGAGGTCCAGGGTCGACACGTTCACCGCGAATTCATTGAACGCAGTAAATGCGGGGGAGAAAATGTTCAACTCACCCTTGCCGCTCAACTCAGTATACGCACCGGGGACATTCGCGTCGGCGAATCGAACGTGTGAGTCGTCTACCTGGAACCGGGCGATGTTCCCGCCGGATGCCCGAACGGTACCGGTGATGTCACCTTGCCAGTTGTACGGAAACGGCTTGCCATTCAGTGTGCGCAGCAGGTCGAAGTTTACGGGCGACGCTTCCAACTGCACTCCAGTTACGATCAGAGTATCCTCTCCGGTCGTAAAAGTCATGTTTCCACGCAGGTGCGAGCGCGTGGAACGTACGTCCATGTTTGTCAGCGCGAAATCTGTAAGACGGGGATGTCGTGGTTGCGTGCGGATATCGAGCTCGGTAGTCCCGACTCCAGTGCGCGGGAGTGTTGGATAAACCCACGCGATATCGTTGAGCGACGCCGAGTCGGCATGAACATGTACGTTATATCTGATTGGCAGGTCGCTGCCCCAAACGACCTTGCCGGACGCACGGCCAGTTGACGCAGGAAGTTCCACGTGCGGTATGTCTAGCCAGATCGAGTCGCCCAATTGCCGAATAACGCCACTGGAATTCGCGAAGAGAAAGGGAGGATCTGCCTCTGCCACCTTCAGGTGGGTAAAGCGTACCAGCATGCCCGCGGTGTCGGGATGACTGAGCCGAGCGAGCGGCAGGGTAACGTCGCCGTCGGTCCACCGCCAGGTGCGGGTGAATCCGTCGCGCGTTTTTCGTATCTCGTGATCCTTTCGTGTCAGTTCGAAATGGATCGCGCTGTCCAGAGCCGCACGTTTCAGCCACGGCGCCGGATGCCACGGCAATGTGAGTATGAAAGAAGCATTGTGAATGAGAGCCGAGTCGATGACGATAAACGGACTCGCTGACGGTCGTTCAAATTTTGCAGGCTTGGACTCAGGAAAGACATCGCGAAAGTTCCAGTCGCCATTCTCGTGCTGGCGAATGTACACGACGGGGTGTTCGGCGTGGACATCGTGCAGCAGGATGCGACGATCGAGCAGGTCGCGCAAGTCATACTTTATCGACACTGGCCCCGTGCTGATAAAGAGCGAGTCTTCGGGATCGCGTATCTCCAGGGAGTCTATCGTGACGCCAGTGAAGAAGCCGTCCGTGATGTGGCCAACGTACAGCCTGCCGTGTACGCGTTCCTTCAGCCCCGCTACGACAAGCTCTCGCACGCGCGCACGGCCGCGAGTCGTTTGCGTAACGGCGAGTAGAGCAACGACCACAAGCGAAAAGATCGCGAGCAACCCAGCTGCTGTACCGATGACAATCCGGCCGCGGAGTGTCACGTTGCTAGAACGCCTGGCCGATCGCCAACCCGAAGGTCAGACGACTTCCAAAGGACTTGCTGGCTGGGGGCTTGTAACCGGAGCAGACACCGGCCGCCTGAACCGTCTGCGGGTTGGCCGGGTCCGTGTTGTCGGTTGTTACGTTCAGCGTATTTCCCGGGGCCACGCACGGAAGCGCACCCTCATTAGAAGTACTTTCGTAATACAGCGGTCCGGCTGGCTGTTGATACGGATTGTAGCCTACCACAACTCGAACAGGCCCGACCGGCGTAAGAGCCGCAATCTGTATTCCGGGCGTGACCTTGATGTTGAATCCACCGAAGGTGTTCGCGCCGCCGCGATTCCAGACGTCGCCCGCGTCGACGAAGACGCCGAATTGCAACACGTCGGGTAGAACCGGACTGCGAAGTCTGAGTTCCAGATTGCCGACGACCATGCTGTTGCCGCCGACGGGGACGATTCGACGCGGCTTGTCGGTTCCCAGATACCGAAAATATGTATCCGTGCGGCCCGCCGTATCGATGATTGTTACAGTCTGATACGATGGTGCGATGTACGTAACTGCCCCCAGCTCGTTTTGCGCGAATCCGCGAACTGAACTCGGGCCGCCGGCGTAAAGCCTTTCCTGCGGTGGAATGAAACCAGCGTTGCTGCGGAAGCTGCCGCTGAAAACGAGCCCACTGCGCACATGCATTGCGAGCACATTCCCGCCGCCGATCGAGATGTAGCGCGATGCTTCACCCAATAGAGTGTTGAACTGCAGCCCGGAATCGGACAGCACCAACGGTGATGCGTGGCGGACTTCAAATCGCAGCAGCCCCCCGCTGGATGGGGCCACCGCGTCGTTCGTTCCGTCGTGCGACACGACTGCATTCACCACGGCGAGTCGCTGGTTCTTCTGTACTCGATCACGCTCCTCGGCAGTACACAGGTTGAACACAGCACAGAAGAGAGCCGGTTGCGACTCGGTTCGCCCGAAGTCCATGGTGTAGCCAAACGTCACAGGGGTCCGTGTCCAGCGCTGATACTGCAGCGACGCAACACCACCGATCAATGTCGTTCTCACATAGACCTTGTATTCGCTCACGCGTGACGTATACGCCGTGAGCGTCGGGACAGTCCGCAGCCCAAAAAACACTGGCTGACGGAGAGTGGCGCCGAGGTAGTAGTTGAGATGATCACTGTACGGGTCCGCCTTTGCCTGCGGACACAGATCGGGTGCGCCGTCCAGCGGTCGCCCAATTCCGATCTTGGAAACGCGCCCCTGTATGGTGAGGTGCCGCGCACCGTTCAGAAAGTTGTAATCGTCAAGCTCTCCTGTGGCGCGAAAGCAATCGAGTGTTCCATAGCCTGCGCCAAGCCGAGCGGCGTGCATGGTGTTCTCGGCCAGCGAAATATTGAGCGGCGCGATCGAATCGCGTCCGATTCGCGAGCCGGCAGCGCTGTCGAGCGCAATTGCCACATGCGTATACGCATCGGTCTGGTAGAGCGCGCGTTGCGCGTCGACCAGAGCCTGTTCACGGAACAACGCCCCGGAATCGATCCCGACAATGCGTTTAATTGTGTGGTTCGAGATGTGCTGCTTCTTGCGTGGTGCCGGTGTAACCGAGATCGCGAGCTTGCCGAACCGGGTGAGTGTCCCGGGATTTATCACCAGCGTGTCGAACGCGACCAGGCCGCTAGCTGACGTAGCAAAATTGTTGTGCGCATTGACCGCGGGATATCCGGCATTTCGCAGTCGACGAGTCATAAGGTCAATCGCTGCGTCGATCCTCGTTCGATCGAAGCGCGTTCCGGATGTGACGGGAACTCCTGCGACGACCTCGCGACGGTTGGGTAGCGAATCAAGGCCCGTGATTTCGAACGAGCGAAGGACCGTTGCTCGGCCTTCGTGGATGCGGAACTCTACACGTGCTCCACCGGCACCGGCCGCAATCCTGCTGGTGTCCACTGCAACCTCAGGGAAACCACGGCGGCGGTAAAAGAGAATGAGGCGAAGTCGGTCGTTTGCGAACTCCTGCTCATTGAGACAACGGCGGGCGGAAAACGGCAGATCCAGATATCGACGAGCCCAGGCTGATGGAGTCGTGACTATCGCGTTGGCGAGTTCGGCGTCGGTGAAGACGCTATTCCCGTTGAAGTCGAGTCCACGCACTTCCGTGTCCCCGGCGTTGCAACGGAGATCCTGCGCGCTGGCGATGGTGGGCAGAGCCCAGCAGGCGGCCAGAACCGTGGCCGCGGTGATTATCCTCTTAATGATGTCCGCGGTCACAATTGACGCTCTAATGATAGCCCGGTAAGTTCTCGCCTCGCACCCTATGATGTCAACCGCCGTCCTCACCCGAGGACTCGCCGAGTCTCTCGCAACCGGACTCGCTCGTCGCCGCAGTCCTGCTGGACTCGTCGGAATCGCAGGAATCGCATGCCTGTCCGCCATCGCGATGCTGTCCGCATGCGGAGGCACTTCGACGCCTGATCGCCACATGCTCATAGACTCCAGGGACAGCTATGACCCGCGATCACTGGATCCAGCGCTCTCGACGGACGTTCCGACAGGGCGTGCAGTCTCGTACGTGTTCGATGGGCTCGCCCGATTTACTCCGAAGGCCGAGGTGGTCCCGGACCTTGCGAGGTCCTGGGAACTCGCCCCGGACGGCGTCACATACACGTATCATCTGCGGGAGGGCGTCAAATTTCACGATGGAACCAGATTTTCCGCGGCCGACGTACAACACTCCTGGGAACGAGCCCTGGACCCGAAGACTCAGGGCGGGCGCGGGTGGCCGCTTTATCCGATTCAAGGCGCCCGAGAATTCGCCGCCGGTACCGCGAGGACAATCGCCGGCCTGACTGTAGTTGATGACAGCACGATCCGGATAACGCTGACAGAGCCATTTGCGATTTTCCCCAAGATGCTCGCGATGCCGGCGACGGCCATAGTGCCAGCGATAACTCCACCAGATTTCGGCGAACACCCAATCGGCACCGGGCCATGGAAGTTCGTCTCGTGGCATCACGACGACTATCTGCTCTTCGCACGAAATGAGAATTACCACGAGGGCGCACCACTGGCTGACTCGCTTGAAGCGCGCATCATCCCGGAACAGAGCACCGCCGAGGCCGAATTCGAGGCCGGAAACGTAGATGTCTTGCAAGTACCGGCGCAGGAGTCACCCTCGTGGGAGGCGAACGACGAGCAGCGCCGATTGTTGCAGTCGGCGCCGTCGCTTCGATTGATTTACGGCGCGATTAATACGACGCGCGGCCCGCTTCGCGATGTCCGCGTCAGGCAGGCGATCAATCTGGCGGTCGATCGCGGCATGATTCTCAAGCGCCTGATGGGCGGTCGCGGGACACTTGCTGCTGGTGTTATTCCACCTTCCCTCGATGGCTACAATCCATCACTTACGCCTTACCCGTACGACAGTGTCCGAGCGCGCGGACTCCTGAAAGAGGCCGGATACCCCAATGGCATCGACATCGAACTCTGGACGTCGCAGAGCGAGCAGTTTCCGCGAATCGCTCAGACGATCCAGGCGTATTTGGCGCGCGTCGGTATCCGCGTAAAGATCGTACAGCGAGATGCTTCGTCGATGCGGGAAGCTGCACGGAACGGAAAGACCGACATAGCGCTGAAGGACTGGTATGCCGATTATCCCGATGCCGAGAATTTTCTGTATCCGTTGCTGCATAGTGTGAACCGTGGGGTCGGGGGCAACGTTTCGTTCTTCAGCAACGCCACGTTCGACAGCATTGTGACGAAAGCTCGACGCGAGCCCGACGATCAGAAGCGATTCGTGCTGTATCGTCAGGCAGATTCTCTCGCTCACGAAGAAGCCCCGATGCTATTCATGTTCTTCTATACCGAGCTGTACGCCGTGCAACCGTGGGTCAAGGGCTTCACCGTGCCGTCCATCTTTACGGGGGAGCGATGGACCAAGGCGTATATCGAGCAGCCAGTTGACTCTACAAAGGCGACGGCAAGAAAGTGACGTCGTACATTCTGCGTCGCTTGTTGCTGGCCATACCGACGCTTTTTGGCGTGCTTGTCGTGACGTTTCTGTTGTTGTATGTCGCGCCGGGTGACCCAGTACAGGAGATGGTCGGCGAGCGCGCCGATTCCGCAACAATTGCACGGCTTCGGAAGGAACTGCGCCTGGACCAACCACTGATGGTGCAGTTCGCGCACTACGCGGGCGGGGTTCTGCGCGGAGATCTCGGCACTTCCTACATAACGCGACGGCCGATTTTAAGCGACGTGCTCGAGCGATTCCCGAAAACGCTGCTGCTCGCTGGAACAGCAATGCTTTTCGCGTCAATCACAGGAATCCTGATCGGTGTGTTGAGCTCGATGCGGCCCAATGGCTGGTTTGACCGCATCGCGCTCGGTGGCGCATATCTCGGGATATCGTTTCCGGTTTATTGGGTAGGGTTGCTGTTGATCCTGCTCTTTGCGGTAACGCTGCACTGGCTTCCGCCTTCGGGATATGGAGGCGTAAGGCACCT
>JBDTAZ010000289.1:0-8018 GCA_039924325.1 Gemmatimonadaceae bacterium | reverse complement strand
AGTTTTTCCGCGACGCGAAGATCACAGAGATCTACGAAGGGACGTCGGAAATTCAACGCATCGTCATTGCACGGGAGCTCTACGCATGAAGCTGTTCGACACAATCGCTGAAATGGGCCATGAGCAGGTCGTAGTCTGCTCGGACCCGTCGTCTGGATACCGCGGAATCATCGCGATTCACAACACGACACTCGGTCCGGCGCTCGGTGGCACTCGTTTCTGGAATTACGCGAGTGACGAGGAGGCAATAACCGATGCGCTTCGTCTTGCACGCGGCATGACATACAAGAATGCCGTCGCCGGCCTCAACCTGGGCGGGGGCAAGTCGGTCATCATCGGTGACAACCGCGCGTCCCGACGCGAGATGATCTTCCGTGCGCACGGTCGTTTCGTCGAGAGTCTCGGCGGCCGCTATGTGACCGCTGAGGACGTCGGCACGAGCACGTCGGATATGGACTTCGTTCATATGGAGACGGATTACGTCGCCGGCCTCGCGGGGCGTTCCGGTGATCCATCGCCGGTTACCGCGCATGGTGTCTTCCGCGCGATTCAGGCGTCGGCGATGTACCGCTGGGACTCGGACGATCTTGAAGGCAAGACGGTGAGCATCCAGGGTTGCGGAAACGTAGGCCGGCATCTCGCAAAGGCGCTGGATAAAGCCGGCGCAAAGGTCATCGTTTCGGACATTGATCCGGATCGTGTTGCGTGGGTTCTGGCAGAAACCAGTGCGACGGCGGTAGAAGGCGATGCGATCTACTCGGTTGAAGCCGATATCTTCGCGCCTTGCGCATTGGGTGGGATCATAAACGACACCACCATTCCGAAGCTCAAAGTCGAGATCGTGGCAGGTGCCGCGAACAATGTGTTGCTCGAAGAACGGCACGGAGACATGCTTCAGGAGCGCGGAATTCTCTACGCTCCTGACTATGTAGCCAACGCAGGTGGCGTGATCAACGTGTACAGCGAGCTTGCTGGGTGGGACGCGAAGCGCGCATTCCGCAAGGCGGACGAAATCTACGACACGACACTCGGAGTCTTCGAAATCGCCCGTACTGATGGCATACCGACCTACCGCGCGGCTGACCGGCTCGCCGAGCGGCGGCTCCAGGCTGTAAATTCCATGATGCGGACGTGGCCGCAGTGGCCTCGCAAGTCCTGAAGCCATCGGGTCGCGTTCCGACCAGCATTGTTGCATGGTAGTGCGGCGTCCAGGTGCCGCACTACCAAGTGTTCTAGTTCTATTCGTTATTCAGGGGTTGTAACCAAATGAGCGTGTCGACATTGCCTGCAACGGGAGAGCTGGGCGCGGTCTGGGAGTCGGATCCAGACATCGCACGCCTCATCATCGAGGAGACCGAGCGCCAGCGCCATGGTCTCGAGTTGATTGCGAGCGAGAATTTTGTGTCGCTTGCCGTGCTTCAGGCAATGGGAACAGCTCTCACCAACAAGTATGCGGAAGGGCTTCCCGGAAAGCGCTACTACGGCGGATGCGAAGTCGTGGATCGCGTCGAGCAGATCGCGATTGACCGTGCGAAGCAGTTGTTCGGTGCAGAGCATGCGAACGTGCAAGCACATTCCGGCGCACAGGCGAATGCCACCGTTTATCTCGCATTCCTCAAGCCGGGAGATATGGTTCTCGGCCTCGACCTGTCGCAGGGCGGGCACCTTACACACGGATCGCCAGTAAACTTTTCCGGATTACTGTACAACGCGATTCATTACGGTGTCAACGACGCGGGCTATATCGACTACGATATGGTGCGCTCGATTGCACTCGAGAAGCGTCCGAAGATGATCATCGCGGGTGCGAGTGCGTATGCCCGCACGATCGACTTTGCTGCGTTCGCTGAAATTGCGAAGGAAATTGACGCGAAGCTGTTCGTTGACATGGCGCACATAGCCGGGCTGGTCGCAACTGGACTGCATCCATCGCCGCTTCCGTACGCTGATGCGGTTACCACGACGACGCACAAGACGCTGCGCGGCCCACGAGGCGGCCTGATTCTTTGCAAGGCCGAGCATGCGAAGGCCATAGACAAGGCGATGTTCCCGGGAATACAGGGCGGTCCGCTTGAGCATGTCATCGCGGCTAAGGCCGTTTCTTTCAAGGAAGCGCTGGATCCTTCCTTCAAGATTTATTGCACTCAGATCATCGCGAACGCGAAGGCACTCGCGTCAGCGTTGATAGAACGCGGCATGGACATTGTTTCGGGCGGTACCGACACGCACCTCATGCTCGTCGATCTCAGGAACCGAGGATTGACGGGGAAGGTGTTGGAGAAGTCCTTGGACGCCGCGGCGATAACGGTGAACAAGAACACCGTACCAAAGGAAACGCAGTCGCCCTTCGTTACGAGCGGTGTGAGAATTGGCACGCCCGCCGTTACGACGCGCGGCATGCGGGAAGCCGAGATGCGGCAGATTGCGAGCCTTATCGACAGAGTCGCAAAGGCAACTGACGACGGTGCAGTGACCGCGGCGGTTCGCGCTGAGGTACTCGAGCTGACTGATCGCTTTCCATTATATCCCGGAAGTTTTCTTCCCCGGGTTGAGGAGTAGCGGATGGCGGATCTCGCATTTCGCGATGGAGTGATGGAGCAGATCCTGCAGCGCGAATCGCGGTTCGAAGAGGGCGCCTATCTTTTCGTTCTTGCCGCGCTGGAATATTCGCAGGCCCAGCTCCAGGAACGCCGACACATTACGGGCAAGGAATTGGCCTTCGCATGCCGGGATCTTGCCATTGATCGGTACGGCATAATGGCTAGAATAGTGCTCGAGCGTTGGGGCATCGGCTCGACGGACGACATCGGGTCTGTAGTATTCACACTCGTTGACCTTGGTTTTCTCGCGAGCCAGCCTACAGACACTCGCGAGCAGTTCAGTGATGTATTCGACTTCTTCGAGGCTTTCGAGCGTCGCTATCCGTGGAACGGTAAAGCGCTCGTTTGAGCCGCTTCCTCAGGATCCATGCCTGTTCGAGTCGCAAATGCTGATGAATCGCGGGCGCTCGACGCTGCTGGCATAGCGTCCGGGATTCCGTCGCGTGCGCTGATGCGTGCCGCGGCGTTCAACGCGGCATCGGTGCTATCTACGCGTTATCCGGAAGCTGTCCGGCGCGGCGTCACCATCTTCACTGGCCAGGGCAACAACGGCGGTGACGGCTGGGCGCTGGCTGGGGCGTTGCACGCGAGCGGAGTGGACGTGCGCGTTCGTGAAATTATCCCGGCCAAAACCGTAGATGCTATTGCCGAGCGCGATTCTATCCTGCCGCACCTCTCCACCACGCTTGTCGCTGATTGTGGAGTCCTTGTCGATGCGATGATCGGAACTGGCAGTGCCGGTGCCCCACGAGCTCCCATTAGCGATGCCGTGGCTGAATTGGCCGCCGCGCGACTTGCCGGATACTTTGTTGTTGCGCTCGATCTCCCTAGTGGCGTTGATGCGAATACCGGCGCGGCCGCTGGCAGTGCAGTTGCCGACGTTACGATCAGTTTTGGAAGCTGCAAGCGAGGAGCGTTGATATCTCGTGCGGAGTGCGGCGAGATAGTGATCGTCGATATCGGTCTGGGCGCGACTACTGAAGCGCTGCCCGTCCTGGTTGATGCGCAGTTCGTGCGTGACAACACCCCGAAGATCGCTCCCGACGCGCACAAGGGAACGCGCAGGAGCGTTGCGATCGTCGCGGGCGCCGGCAACATGGGCGGCTCGGCCATCCTTGCGGCCACTGGCGCGCTCAGAAGTGGCGCAGGACTCGTCAAGGTCATCACCGCGTCGCAGAATATTCCGTCTGTACACTGTCGCCTACCAGAGGCGCTAGCCGCTCCGCTTGAGGACACCGGGGCCGCCGTTGCCGACTGGGCCGATGTTGTGTTGATAGGTCCAGGGCTCGGGCGCGATGAGCAGATCAAGTGGTTTGTTCGCGAGACGCTGAGATCATGGGCCGGTCCTGTCGTGCTTGACGCGGATGCATTGAACGCATTCGACGGGCAACTGGACGAGCTTGGCGGTCTGCTTCACGGTCGTGCTGCCATTATTACTCCCCATCCAGGAGAAATGGCCCGACTCACAGGGCATGATGTTCAATATGTGTTGAACCACAGGTATGACATCGGACTCGAAGTCGCTCGCAGAATTGGTGCGACTGTGCTGCTGAAAGGAACGCCTACTGTTGTCACGTCTCCCGATGGCGCGAGGCATGTAATCGCATCGGGCACACAGCTGCTTGCAACCGGCGGGAGTGGCGATGCTCTTGGTGGAATGGTCGCAACGTTGCTTGCGCAAGGCTGCACACCGAATATCGCTGCGAGTTGCGCCGCGTGGGTGCACGGACGCGCGGCTGAGCTCACGCCGGGTATTCGTGGCTTTCGGCTGATGGACGTGCTTGATCGGTTGCCGCAGGCGTGGTCGCTGGATGTGCCAGCTCTCGGATACCCAATACTCGGAAACTTGGCGACGCTAACCTGATGCACGAAGGTGAGATCGCCTTTGGGCCAGGCAAGGAGTTTCGATTCATCCGGCGTCTGATCCGGCGATTCGGTCAACTCGCTTCCGGCATCGGCGACGATGCCGCGCTTGTTCATGTGCCCCGCGACAACATGGTCGCCATCAGCACCGACACCTCTGTAGAGAACGTGCATTTTAGACGCGAGTGGCTGTCGCTCGACGAGATCGGTTACCGCGCCGTGACGGCGGCTCTCAGCGACCTTGCGGCAACCGGGGCTGCAGGCATTGGTATTCTCGTCGCCTTGACGACGCCGCCCGCCATGCGGGATGATCTGGACTCGTTGAGCGACGGGATCGCCCGTGCAGCAAAGACGGCGGGTGTCGGTATTTTCGGCGGCGACACCACGCGCGGTCCTGTTCTGTCGATGACCGTGACCGTATTCGGAAACACGCGCGAACCGCTGCGTCGCGACGCGGCGCGTTCCGGGCACCACGTGTACGTCACGGGAGCCTTCGGTGGCCCCGGGGCAGCGCTCGCTGCATTTAGGAATAGCAGTGAGATGAAGCGCGAGTGGCGCTCGAGGTTCGCAGAACCGCGGGCGCGACTGCGTGAGGCGCGCTGGCTTGCTGGACGCGGCGTGCGCGCGGCAATCGATATTTCGGATGGCCTCCTCGCGGATGCCGCGCACATTGCGGCGGCGAGCAATGTACGCATCGACTTGGATCTGGACCGCGTGCCGCTAGTCGCCGGAGTCAACGCGGTCGACGCAGTTCGGAGCGGGGAAGAATATGAACTGCTTGTAACGTCTGCAATCCCGATCGATTGCGACGCCTTCCGACAGCGCTTCGCTGTTGGCCTGACCGAAATTGGGAGGGTCGTGGATGGAGCACCCGAGGTGAGAGTGACAATGCACGGGCGTCCATTCGAGATCGAGCCAATGGGCTACGATCATTTTGGGGACGCATGATTTCGGCGATTCGTACCATCGCCACCATGCTTGTTCTTGGGGTGCTGACTATTGTTTTCGCCGCGATCCTCATTCTAGCCGCGCTAGTCGGAATGCCCAATCGTCGCGGGAGCATATACGACATTCTGCCGCGAGCCTGGGCGCGGGCGATCCTGTGGACCGGCGGTGTACGCGTCCGGGTTCATGGTCTCGAGAAGTTGGACGCGGATGGTACGTACATTTTCATATGCAACCATGTCTCGCTCTTTGATATTCTGGCCCTCGTCGCGCGACTCCCTCGCAACAACTTTGTGGCGAAAGCCGAGCTATTCAAGATTCCGGTATTCGGCTCCGGGATCAGGGTGCTTGGAACGGTGCCTATAGAGCGCGAAAACCAGAAGGCCGCATTTGGGGCATACGACATCGCCGCTGCCCGGATACGCGAGGGAAGTTCCGTAGTAGTTTTCCCGGAGGGAACCCGCGGGACGGAATATCCGCTTAGGCGATTCAAGAAGGGGCCGTTTGTGCTCGCAATCAAGGCGGGTGCGCCAATCGTGCCAGTAATCGTGTACGGGACGATTGAGATCCTTCCGAAAGGGCGGCTGTTCATGAACCCAGGCGATGTGGATATTTACCTGCTGGATCCGATACCGACCGCAGGAATGGACTATGCTCAGCGCGACGAACTGGCCGGCACAGTGCACGATAAAATGGAGTCAGTTGTGAACAGTCTTTACCTCAACCGATAAGAATCAGCCAATGTCAGCAATCATCGAAATCAATGCACGTCAGATTCTGGACAGTCGTGGGAATCCGACAGTAGAAGCGGACGTAACGCTTGACAGTGGCGTCACTGGCCGCGCTGCCGTGCCGAGTGGTGCATCGACGGGCGAGAACGAGGCGTTGGAGTTGCGCGACGGTGATGCCGACCGGTACGGAGGAAAGGGTGTCGAAAAGGCAGTCGCCGCGATCGAGGATGAAATTCAGCCTGAAGTCATCGGGCTCGATGCGCTGGATCAAATGGCGCTGGATCGGACGATGATCGCACTGGATGGAACGGACAACAAGGGTCGACTTGGCGCGAACGCCATTCTCGCGGTTTCGCTCGCTGCAGCGCGCGCCGCGGCGAATGAGCTGGATCTTCCGCTTTATCGCTACATCGGTGGCCCGATGTCGCGCGTGCTTCCCATGCCGATGATGAACGTCCTCAACGGCGGAGCGCACGCGTCGAACACTGTCGACGTTCAGGAATTCATGATAGTTCCGGTTGGCGCAACGGATTTCGCAACCGCGCTTCGCATGGGTGCAGAGGTGTTTCACTCGCTCAAGAAGGTTCTGACCAAGCGCGGCCTTTCAACGGCAGTTGGAGACGAAGGCGGTTTCGCACCCGATCTTCCAGACGACGAAGAAGCGCTTAATGTGCTGCTTCAGGCAGTCGAAGCGGCGGGCTACAGACCGGGCAAGGACATCGCCTTCGCACTCGACATTGCTGCGTCGGAACTGTTCAAGGGCAACAAGTACACCTTCAAGAAGAGCGGCGGCGGTACACATGACGCGGCGGGGATGATTGCTCTTTATACGAAGTGGCTCGACAAGTTTCCCATTGTATCGATCGAAGACGGGCTCGCCGAAGGCGATTGGAAGGGATGGGCGGAGCTTACAGCTGCGCTTGGCGGACGGGTGCAGCTCGTTGGCGACGACAATTTCGTCACTAACAGTGAGTATCTCGCTCGCGGTATCAACGAGGATGTGGCAAACGCGATCCTGATAAAGTTGAACCAGATCGGAACTCTGACGGAGACTCTGGAGACGATTGAGCTCGCGCGGGCCAACGGCTATCAGAGCATCATCTCACATCGCTCGGGCGAGACCGAGGACACGTTCATCGCCGATCTCGCGGTGGCGGTAAATGCTGGTCAGATCAAGACTGGCTCTGCGAGTCGCACGGACAGAGTCGCGAAGTACAACCAGCTGCTACGCATCGAAGAGGAACTGGGCGATCTCGCTGAGTTCCCCGGCGCCGCGCTGTACGGCCTGTAATCCGGTCAACGAATGAGGTCACGTTTGCTCTGGGGCGCGCTGATACTTGGCGCTCTGGTGTTCGCCCTGCAGGGCGGAGAATACAGCTCACTCGACATCGTACGCCAGCATCGTCGCATCAGCCAATTGAGTGTTGGCGGTGACTCGTTGGCCCGAATTGTCGATTCGCTGACGCAAGTGGAGAAGCTCGTTCGCACCGATACCGCAACGCAGGTTCGCATCGCGCGGGAGGTCTTCGGCCTCGTTCAAGGCAACGAAGTACTATATCGCTTCTATACCGACACCACGAAGAAGCGCACGCCGTAGGAAGCGCCGGACGGCTCCACGAGCGTGCAGGGACACGCGTTGACACTAAATAGCAGGGGCGGGGATCGAACCCGCGACCTCACGATTATGAGTCGTGCGCTCTCACCAGCTGAGCTACCCTGCCGTACATCACCATACAGCCCATACTGCGCCCGTACAACGTAACGACGGCCGGCCCGAGGGGCCGGCCGTCGAATGGCGGGGGCGGGATTTGAACCCGCGACCTTCGGGTTATGAGCCCGACGAGCTACCAGGCTGCTCCACCCCGCGTCAGAGTTTCTA
>JBDTAZ010000288.1:0-13066 GCA_039924325.1 Gemmatimonadaceae bacterium | reverse complement strand
GATTCGGCACGCGCGTTGATCATCCGGTTGCCAATCGCGGGATCCTTGGCCCACGACGGTATCAGTCCCCACCGCATCGGCAAAACCTCGCGCTGTCCATCGCGATCAACGATGACCATCTGATCCTGCGTAGGAGAGATGTTGTGCCTGGGGGTGTACCACGGCGGCACATCGCTTATCCCGTAGCGCAACAAAAATGGCCGCAAGTGCTCCGGCAGATTTGCGAGTGAGGTTCGGCCGCACATCAGCTACGCTGTCACTGGTGGGTTTCGCATGATTCTCTTTTTCACGGCAGGCATTGGTGGCGCGTTCTGCCACAGGTGCAGTGTAGCGTAGCTGCGCCACGGCCGCCACTGCTGCGACATTTCCTCGGCGCGCGCGGGCGTTACGCCGCCCAGCCGATTGCGAAGAACGAGATCCTCCTTGGGAAACGCGTCGGGCCAGCGCAATGCTCTCATCGCGATGTAGTGCGCAGTCCACTTTCCAATACCCGGAAGCGCTATCAGCTGGTTCATCACGGCGTTCGGGTCCGCGCCCGCCTCGAGGGTCAGTCTTCCCGACGCAATCTCATCGGCGAGCGCAAGGATGGCGGCCGCGCGCGATCTCACTATTCCGAGCGAAGCGACCGACTCGATGCCCACACACGCAATTCGATTGACGGTCGGCGTGAGATGCGAGAGTCCGGCATGCGGCGTCTCGATCCTCTCACCGAACGCGTTTGCGTATCTCCCCGCGAGCGTCGTTGCGCCCTTTACCGTGATCTGCTGGCCAAGTATGGCGCGCACAGCCAACTCAAAACCATCGAACGATCCTGGCACGCGCATTCCTGTATTCCGCTTCACGATATCCGTCAACGCGGGATCGCGCATCAACTGCTCCGATATCATGTCCGGTCGGGCATTTAGATCGAACAGATTTCGCAACCTGCTGAGCAGCAGCGATAGCACCGGCATCAACCCGTGCGTCAATTCGACCAGCAATACGTTCTTCTGCGGCGCATTGCGCACCTGAAGCCACCCCGCATACGCTCCGACGCAAATCGTTCGCGAGTACGATTCGCTGTCGACATACTCGACACCGGCAAACGCCCTGGTACGCAGGAAGCCCAAAATCCCCTCCCAATCGAACGGTGGACGATACGCAAGCTGAAGTGTGAACGTGTCGGCTACGAAATCCGGCATCGCTGAAACCCCCCTCGCAACCTTTCGCAGCCGGGTCGGCGGCATTCCGTAGCGTTTGCTGAACGCGTCATTGAAGCGCCGGAGACTCGCGAAACCGCTCGCGAATGCAATCTCTGTTATCGGTAGAGTCGTTTCGGTGAGAAGTTGCTTGGCAAGCAGCAGTCGTCGCGTCAGCACCAGTTCGATTGGCGAAACTCCAAGTTCCCGATTTACAACGCGACGGATCTGGCGGGAGCTCCAGCCGAATGTTGCTGCGACTTCTTCCAGGTTCGAAGCCCCGTCGAACATGCCATCCTGGATGCGCGACGCGACCAGGTTTGCAATCCGATGCGCGTCATCCACCGGAGCGGTCCCCGGTGCGAGCTCCGGCCGGCACCGCAGACATGGCCGAAATGCCGCCTTCTCGGCGGCTTCGGCAGTTGCGAAGAAACGACAGTTTGCCGGCTTTGGGGTCCGCGCCGTGCACACCGGTCTGCAATAGATCCCAGTCGACGTCACACCAACGAAGAACACCCCGTCGAATCGCGCGTCATGCGATGCCAAGGCCTTGTAGAGTACGGCGTCATCCGGAACCATGACTTATACTAATTCGTGCGGCAATGGTGGACTAGCCATTTTCGGACATCATATTTTTTCCGAGAAACCGATCAGATGAAACGGCACCAGCTACTGGAAAGGCTTGACTTGGCGTGGACCGACTTCGAGAACTCGTACGCCGGACTTACACCCGCCCAATTGATGATACCGCGAGTCACTGGCGAGTGGTCTGTGCGCGATATAATCGCGCATGTCACCTGGTGGGAGCAGGAGGCGCTTAAAACGCTTCCCGTGATTCGCGGTGGTGGTCGCAACCCGCGCTACTCAGTCACCTACGGAGGCATCGACGCATTCAATGCCATGATGACAGTGCAACGGAGTGCTCTCACGCTTGCAGACGTGCTGGCCGAGCACGACAAGGTCCACGCTGAACTGATCGAATACGTGACGGCGGCCCCTGAGGAACTGTATGTAAGAGAAAGCAGATTCCGTCGACGTCTGCGGTTCGACACGTACGAACATTACCCCGTACACGCCAGGGCTATACGCGAATGGCGAGAGGCCAACCAATCGTCGCAGAAGAGTTAGGCCTTTGTAGGAGCGGGAAGAATTCTATTGATCGCCGCCATCTCGTCGTCGGTGAGTCGCCATTCGGTTGTCGCAACGTTGGATGCAACCTGCTCGGGTTTTGTTGCTCCCGCAATCACCGAAGCAACAACCGGCTTGGCCAGCAGCCACGCGAACGCGAGTTCCAGCAGCGTATGTCCAGTCGAATGCGCGAAATCGCGGAGCAATTCTACCTGAGCAAGGCGATCGTCAGTCAACTGGGCAGCGCGCGGGCCGCTCGCCAGTCGGCTTCCCTCCGGAGCCGACTCACCACGATGATACTTTCCCGTAAGCAGGCCGCTCGCAAGCGGAAAGAATGGCAGGAACGCCGCGTTCACTCGCTCGCACTCCGCTAGCACATCGATTTCCGGATCCCTGCGCAGCAGGCTGTACTCGTTCTGCACGCTCACAAACCGTGCGAACCCGCGACCGGTGGAAACATCTTCCGCTTCGCGAATCTGTTGCGCCGAGAAATTTGAACATCCGATCTCACGCACTTTCCCAGCGACAACAAGCTCGTTCATCGCGCCGAGCGTTTCGGCGATCGGGACCGATGGATCGGGCTGGTGAAGCTGATACAGATCGATATGATCGGTTCCCAATCGCCGAAGACTGTCTTCGACCGCAGCGCGAACGTACTCCGGCCTCGCTCCTCTATGTTGATCGTCCATCGGCATGCCAAACTTGGTGGCGATCAACACATCGGAACGGCGAGCGCCGAGTGCGCGGCCGAGAAACTCCTCGCTGCGCCCGCCTCCACCGTAGATGTCGGCGGTGTCGAAGAAGTTTATTCCAGCATCCAGCGCCGCATGCACGACACGACCCGTGCCGGCTTCGTCCAGTCGGATACCAAAATTGTTGCAGCCCAATCCAACCACGGAGACCCACAGCGATCCGATAGCTCGTCTGTCCATAGTGATTTGCAGTTGAAAAGTACCTTGACAGTGCCGACGCGCTCTGGAAGTTAGCGGGTGAGTCCACTCGGGGGTGTGTATACTTCTTGCCGAACGGACAGTTGACTCGAACCGCATAAACGAGGATTCCGAACAGGTGCCTACGGTGGAGCTCGTCATCCTCCTGCTAATTGTGGCGGCGGGGCTTGAACTGCTTTCGCGGCGGATCGGCGTACCACGCCCAATCCTCCTCGTGATCGCCGGCACTTTGCTGGCCATTGTTCCATCCGCACCAACGGTGCGTGTCGACCCGAATGTCGTTTTCGTCATTTTCCTTCCGCCGCTGCTGTACTGGGCCGCGATAAACACATCGTACCGGGAATTCAGGAGAAACGGCCGCGACATCATGCTCCTGGCGGTCGGTCTCGTGGTCGCGACCGCAGTAGCTGTCGCCGCTGTCGCGCACGCGCTTCTTCCAGTCCTGTCATGGCCAGCAGCGTTCGCGCTCGGCGCGGCTGTCGGCCCCACCGACGCCGTTGCGGCGACCTCGGTTATGCGGCGGTTCGGAGTTCCGCGAAACATCGTCTCCGTTCTTGAAGGCGAAAGCCTCGTAAACGACGCCACGTCGCTTGTGATTTTTGAGATGGCAATCACGGCGGCGGATACCGGTACGTTTTCGCTCGGTCCCGCGCTGCTCAACTTCATCTGGGCGGCCGGTGGCGGCGTCGCAATCGGCCTCGGCGCTGGTTGGTGCATCGGCTACGTAAGGCGCTGGCTTCGCCGTAAGCCTGATCCGAACCCCGTCGTTGAGACGAGCCTGTCGCTGCTCACCCCATTCCTCGCGTTTCTGGCGGCCGATCGCATTCATGTTTCCGGCGTGCTGGCCGTCGTGGTGGTTGGACTGTATCTCGGCCATGCTTCATCACGACTCCTGTCTGCACCGTCTCGACTGCAGGCGATCAACATGTGGCAGGTTGTCGACTTTCTGATGGAGGGTCTGCTTTTTATCATAGTCGGGCTGGGGCTTCCGTTGGCCATTAGTGCGGTCGAAGGCGGATCCGAAGCAACGCTTCCGAGCCTGCTTCTCGCTGCAGCACTCGTGAGTCTCGTCGTTATCGTACTCCGACTTGGCTGGGTCTTTCCCGCGACGTATTTGTCACGTTTCATTCGCCGCAAGGTGTGGTCGAAGCGAGACACCTACCCTCCGTGGCAGGATGTGTTTTTCGAAGGATGGGCGGGGCTCCGTGGGGCCGTTTCTCTGGTGCTGGCTCTCTCAATCCCATTCGTCACCGCTGCTGGCGTCCCGTTTCCGGGTCGCGATCTGGTGATTTTCGTGACGTTTGCGGTGATTCTGGTGACGCTCATTGGCCAGGGGCTCACCCTGAGGCCGCTCATCGGGAAACTCGGCCTGCGGGAAGACAATGAGGATGCGTACGAGGAGACGCAGGCGCGGCTGGAGAGTTCACGCGCCGCGCTAGCACGCCTCGAGCGAATCGTCCCGGAGCTTAAGGCCGCAGCAAATCCCGACGGTCAGGACCGCACAGACAATCCGGCGGACAACTCTGAACTACAACCGGTAATCGATCGTCTGTACGAGCGTTACACTCATCTCATACATCGGTATTCAAACGAGGCACGCATCAGGTGTTCGCGCGGGGCCGGGCTGCTTGACGCAGCGGACGATGAAGCCGCCGAAGCCATTGAAGCGGAGCGGGACGAACGTCGCGCCGACCTGTATCTGCAAGTGAGGGTTCAGGTGATCGACGCCGAGCGTCAGGAACTCATTCGGCTCCGGGATACAGGCGAAATCAGCGACGGAGTTCTCCACGTGGTCGAACGCGATCTCGACCTGGAGCAGTCACTTATCACCGGGCGCTCGAGCGCGACGGAAGGCGTCAAGGGATGGTAACTTCCGCCGTCCAGAAGGCTCACCGACGCAGCCCCGTGAGGATGGTTGCGGCGGCCCATTCCGTGCAATGTTGAGGTTACTTCGATGGCCGCCAAGCGTTTATCACCAAAGAGGGCAACAAACATGAAATCAACAGCGGTAAAAAAGACCAACCATGCTATCAGATTACGTGAAGCGTCGCTCGCGACGCCGACGGATCTGCCAGCTACAGCTACGCGTGACATCGCCGCGTCCCTGAATGTCGTTCTGGCAGATGTCTTTGCGCTATACATGAAGACCAAGAACTTCCATTGGCACATGAGCGGCCCGCACTTTCGCGATTACCACCTTTTGCTCGATGAGCAGGCCGATCAGCTATTTGCGATGACCGACCCGATCGCTGAGCGTGTACGCAAGCTGGGCGAAATAACGGTGCGCTCGATTGGGCAGATTGCGCGTAGTCAGCGGATCCTGGACAACGATGCCGTTTACGTCGAACCTTCGGATATGCTCGCCGAGCTTCGCGACGACAACAAGGCGCTCGCGGGCCGTTTGCGCGAGACCCACGGGTTGTGCGACGACAACCATGACGTCGGAACCGCCAGCCTGATCGAGGTATGGATCGACGAGACGGAGCGTCGCACATGGTTCCTGTTTGAGTCTGACCGCGGCGGCGATTCCAGCGGACATTAGTCAACACCGGAATTACTGCAATTCACTGCGTGTTTTCACGAGGTGGGGTAGTCGCCTGTCTTGCACTGGTCTGTGCGAGCGCACCAGCAACCGCGCTCGCACAGGGTTCTGCTCCATTCAGTTTGAATGATTTTCTTCGCACGACGATCGGGCTCGACGCAAGCCAGGTCACAACCGCTCAACAGGGTCGCGCGGCGACGAAATTGTTGCACACGGATCTCAATCGCGACGTGGCCGTGTTCGGCGTCGTGGGCATTCACGTTACGCGGGAAGCCTATTTAGCACGGCTTCGCAATGCGCAGACACTCATCTCCGCGCGTGCACAGAGCTACGGCATCATCGAAGACCCGATCCGCCCGAACGACATGCTGGGGGTGTTCTTTGACGGTTCCGAGTGGAGCGACTTGAAATCGTGCAAGTTCAACGACTGCTCTTTCAAGCTTCCGCTGACACTCATGCAACAGTTCGCGCAGTCCGTCGACTGGCGCGGCGACAACGCGAAGGCGCAGGTCGATTCGATTATGCTGCGCAACATGCAGGCGCTCGTCACGGATTATCGTGCGCGCGGTAGTGCGGCGATGCCACGGTACGATGACACCAATGGCATTCAAGCCAGTGGCGCCTTCGCGGCACTGCTGGCTCAGAGCCAGTTTCTTCGCGAATACGCGCCGGCTTTTCACGACTATCTTCTCAACTATCCATCGAGTAAGCTCGACGGCGCGACGGATGTCATGTACTGGGCGATGGACAGGATCCCCCGTCTTCACCCTACGTTCACGATTAACCAGCTCATAGTGTACACCCCGCCATCCGGAGTCGCGTTGCTCGCCCGGAAACAGATCTTCGCGGACCACTATTTCGAAGCAGCGTTCGAGGTGTCGGCAGTGTTCGACGCGCCCGATCTGGTCGGCGGCCCTGGGGTGTACGTGGTTAGTGTCCGGCGATATCGCTTCGACAGCTTGCCGGGCGGAATACTGAACATCCGGGGCCGTGTACGCAGTCAGCTGCAGAAACTCATGCAGTCGGACCTCGACCGCGAACGCCAGCAGGCCGAGGGAAGCGCGAGTAGCTGAACGTCGATTGGCGCAACCGCACGCGCGCCATCCCCGCCACATACTGGATCTCGCGCAGCGCTGGAGCTCGCGCAGCGTCAGACGTCATCGTTCATGTGACGGGCCTCCTCTCGAAGCTCAGGATGGCGTTGCACGATGAGCCACCACGCCGCGGCAAAGCCGGCGAAATTACCGAGCCAGATACTCGGCCACGCAAACGTTCCGAGACCTGAGTCAGAAAGAATTGCTGTCAGCCCCGCGAATAGAAACTGAGAGAGTATGAAGACTGTCGCAGCCAGCCCAAGCACCGACGGATTCTTCTGCGCGGCATACACGAACTTGAGAATGATTACGGCGATCAGACACCAGTATGCAAAATGAAATATGGTGAAGATTGCAACAGCGACCCACGTCGGACTGTTCCCCCCGCCGACGAGAGCAAGTATGCCGCGACCGAACATTGTAAGTACATGCCACGGACTACCGTTCAGCCAATTGCTGACGAGGAACCAGAGCCAAACCACCGATGCGCCGAGCGCACCGGCCATGAGTCCTTCGTGAGCGTGTGAGCGCGATTCCGGTTGAGTAACCGCCGGCGCAAGAAGTGTTTCAGACATTGGAGCCTGGCTGCAAGCCAAAAAAAGGTTTTCTGGTTGCTCTTAACCCGGCGGCGTCGTGTCGACTCGCGATTCCCGAAGTGCGTCGTCGCTCACGATCGTAGTCGTTGCGGTATTTCTGCGAAGTCGCAGACTTTGCCATAGCATCGCTCCTCCAAACCAGAAGCAGATGATTGCAAATGGAAGCGCGATGACATGTGGCCAGAGCAAGGCCACGACTGCTGTTATTGCAAGAATCGCGCCTCCGAGCGCAACCGCTCGCGAATCGGATGAAGCGAGCACGCGATGCTGTGTCACGGCGGCTGACACCGTATTGCCGAGCCTTATCGCACCCGCAACGCCGCGACTCGCACTCCCGGAACGCCGACGTTCATGGCGTGGATGCTCGAGGCGTTTGTGATCATCGGTGTGCACCGGAGCCATCGCGTCGTCCCCGTGAGGATGAACTCGCTCAGTGCGACGTCGACGTGCATCCAGCACTACTTCGGTCGCATTCTCCAGGTCCTCGAGATACGACTGCACCATACACCCCGCGAATTCAACGTTTTCGATGAGTGCATCCAACTCATAGTTTCCAAGCCAGCTCGCGATATTCAGGTTGCTCGAACCCACGCGCGCGAGCCGCGCGTCTGCGACTGCGGTTTTTGCGTGCATCATCGGCCCGTTCCACTCGAACACGCGCACACCCGCTTCGAGCAGTGGCCGGAAGCCAGCCTGGGAAAGCGGTCTGAGTAGTGGGATGTCGGTTCCGCCTGGTACAAGCAATCTTACGTCCACGCCGTCCTGCGCAGCGGCGCGAAGCGCCTGAACGTGCGTTGGCAGACCGGCATAGTATGCATCAGTAAGCCAGAGTGTCTTGCGCGCAGCGCCAGCGATCAACTCATCGATACGCAATAGGCGAGCGCGCCACGGCTCGCTGGCGACCACGCGGACGGAAGTTTCCCCCATCGGCGCGATGTCATCCTTGCCAGGCAGTTCGCCGGCAGGTATCGGCGAACCAGCTGCAGCCCACACGCGACTGAATGCACGAGCAACGTCCGCCACCGCTGGCCCACGTATTTCAACACCAGTGTCCCGCCAGGGTTTGATCCCGCGTTCGGGATCGCCAACCCATTCGTCACCAACGCAAAGCCCAGTGATGAATCCGACCGTGCCATCAACAACGACGCTCTTTCGGTGGTCACGATGCACCCAGCCAAGAGGACTGGCGAACGTAAATGGGTTGAAGCAGCGGACGTCAATACCGGCATCGGACATCGACTTCCAGAAGCTCGTCGGCGTCTTGCCGAGACCGCCGAGCCAATCGTACAGCAGCCGCACCGTAACGCCCGCACGCACGCGCTCGATCAACGCGCTGGCGAATCGTCGGCCGGACGTGTCGTCCTGCATGATGTACGCTTCGAAGTAGACGAACGATTGCGCCGCGGCGATCGCCTCTAGCCACGCTGGATAATTCTCAGCTGCATCACGCAGCAGCCTTACGCTGTTACCGTCAACACTTGCGGTCCCCGCTGCGCGCGACACCGCGCGGTCCATGAGCCACGTGCCGTCGGCAGGTTCGGACCGCGATCGCACGTGCCCGTGCGATCGCACTGGCGCCTCACCTCGTAACAATGGCGCCGACGACGCGGTATCCATGTGTTAGTGAGAAATCACGCCTGCGGCAGCGATTGCGCCGACGCGCTTCGGGACTCTCGCCCCATTATCGTATCAACGTGCACCCGCAGCAACTGTACACGTTCGGGCATCGGGTCGTCCGCTGTCAGGATCTGCGGTACCACTGTCCGAAAGAGGTTTACCGCATTTTCGAACTCGAACCACGCACGCGATTGCATGTCGGAGCGCAGAAATTCGATCGCGCCGGATACTTCCACCGATTGCCAGTCGTAGATGCTCTCCGCACGCCCGACCTCAAACGCTGCCCACGGATGATGTTGGGCGATAGTAAGATCGGGACCGAGTTCGGTCCGTGCGTATATCCATCCCTCTGAGTAGATGTAGTTGCAGATCTTGACTTTGATCAGATCGTGAAAGCTGAGCCCGACTCGACCGACGTGGTGACTCGCGAGGATTGCGAGCGACTCATCCTTTGATAATTCACGAACCTTGACGTGCAAGCCGGCTGTCCCAGCCACGCCGACATTTCCGCCGCCAGCCGGAGCCGAAGGATGGCCCACCGTATCGTCTGATTTCTTCTCCATGTTTTCGCTCATCAATTCGCGGTCCGTTCCAGTGCTGTCCGATCCCATTTTGCGCAGTTCGCGGCAGCTTCGTAGGTTGTCTGAAGGAAGGTCAGCAGCGTGTCGTCCGGTGATGGTGACAGTCGCATGGCTTCGTAGGTAAGGACAAACTCTCTCAACGTTTCGTCGTAATATGCGGACGGGGGGCTGATCTTGGAGCTCTTGTATCCATCGGGCTCCGGGTACACATACGAATAGAATGCTGCATCCTGCCCATCTCCACCGGGCCAGAAGCCGCAGCTGCTGCACTCGCGCGAGTACGCCTCCTTCATGACGTAATCAGGGCAGTTCGGAACAACGCCCGAAAATTCCGGAGCGCCACGACCGGAAAAACGGGTCGCCGCGAAATCAAAACTTCCCCAAAAGAAGTGCACCGGGCTGGCCTTACCCTCAAACCGTCCGCGAAACCGCTTCAGTACACGATCCGTCTGCGCCATTACTCGCCACCATCGGTTCGCCCACTCCGCGTCATACGTTCGATGCTCTGTATCCTCGGCAAATGGAATCGCGGTAACGATTTCAACCGGAACTCCTCTTATCTTCGCATCGATCCCAAGCGCCTTGAGCACTTCGAGGTATTCCGCATAGAAATCACTGACGGGCCGACTGACCAACGGTATCCCGCGAGAAGCGCCGGTGCTGGTCCGGATCACGACACTGTGGTCGATAAAATCGAAGTCAACGGCCGCGACGCGATCTCCGTACGGCATCGACGATGTAGTGAGCCCGCGCGGCGTGACGTAGAGCGTCACCTGCCACCAGTGATTCTCCATCGGCGCCAGCGCCAACCGCGTCTTCCCGACGATCTGCGTCAGCATGTGCAGAGTGGCGAAGGTCGGTTCCCAGGACGCGATCGGAAGCGCGGGCCACACCTCGCCCTCCGCCGCTGTGCTCACAGCGCTGGCGGTCATGGACCTATGAAGCCCGCGGTGCGGGTTCGAAAACCATTTCGTCCACGTAGCACCATCCCCAATCCTCGCCAGGCTCGAATGAACGCATGACCGGATGACTTGTCTGGTGGAAATGCTTGGTTGCGTGCTTGTTGGGTGAGCTGTCACAGCAGCCCACGTGCCCGCACTCCAGACACAACCTCAGGTGCACCCAGGTGCTGTGCATCTTGAGACACTCCTCGCAACCGTTCGGGGTGCGCGGTTCGACATCGCGAACCTGATCAAGGTGGGTACACTTCTGTGAAGCCATTGGAATCTCCTCCGTGACCGTTTGCACACGATTTCTAATATATCACCCACCTGTGCGTCGCCCCCAGGACTAAGCGGGACGGTCCTACGTCGATCTCTTGTGATACTGCCGTACCGCGACGGTGAAAACGGTCGCGCCGATCCCGATCAGAGCAAGAAGGTGGCCCGCGACGTCTCGCACTCCCGAGCCCTTTAGCAGGACCGCCCGCATGAGCGCCACGAAATGCGCGATGGGATTGAATTCCGCGGTCCACTGTGCCCAGACCGGCATTCCGCGCAGTGGCGTGAACAAGCCGCTCATGAGGAGATAGACCATGAGCAGCGAGAAAGTGAGAAACATGGCCTGCTGCTGCGTCTCCACGAGCGCAGATATCCACAGTCCAATGCCAAGCGCCCCGATCAGATAGATCGTAGCCGCCACGAAAATCAGCGACAGGCTTCCCAACATCGGTACGTGAAACACGAATCTGGCAACGATAAGACCGATCGTGAGATCAACCATCGCGATGCACCAAAGCGGAATCAGCTTCGCGGCAATGAACGCGGACCGTGTGATGGGCGTGACGTTCAGCTGATCCAAAGTTCCGGCTTCCTTCTCCCGCACGATATTCATCGCTGTAAGCAGTGAACCCACCATCGTTACGAGTACCACGAGAATTCCAGGTACCATGTACTCACGGTAGTCGAGCGCCGGATTGTACCAGCCACGGTGCCGTACTTCGAGGAGCGACCGCCCCCTAATCGGAGCAGACTCACCAACCGCGTAAAACTCCCCCGACGCAAGCGGCAACGTTTCTGCGCCAATATCGAGAGCGTATTGCGCCAGAATCGCACTCGCATACGACCGCATCACTCCGGCAGCCGCACCGTCTTCCGCGTTGAAGATGAGCTGCACCGGCGCGCGTCGAACCGTCCCCAGCTCCCGCGCAAACCCCTGAGGGATGACAACTATCATGTTCACGCTCCCATCCAGCATCGCACTATCCGCAAGCGCTTGCGACTGGGACGACTCCACCGGAACGAACCGGCCCGACGCGGCAAGGCCAGTCACAACTCCACGCGACATCGTGCTGTGATCCAAGTCCACTACATACATCCGCGCGCTCGTTACCTCGAAGGTCACCGCATTCGCCAGGACAAGCAACTGTATCAATGGCATGATGAACAGCATCCCGAGAATCGTGCGATCACGAAATATCTGAATAAATTCCTTCTTGAGGAGAAAACGGAGCACTCGCATCTTCAGGCCAACCTGGCCTTGAAGCTCTTCACCGCGGCCGTGAACAGAAGCACCAGCATCACAGCGAGAATGACGTGCTCCTTCCACAGGTAGCCCAGTCCGACTCCCTTGAGCATGATGCCGCGAGCGATGACTATGAACCATCGAGCCGGCGCCAGATACGTGATGGGGCGCAACCACCCTGGCAGGCTCGCAATTGGGAATATCAATCCCGAAAGAAGTGTGTTCGGCAGCATCGTCACTACGAGCGCACCGAGCATCGCCGCGCGCTGCGACGATGTGAGCGCCGCGATCAGAACTCCGAGCGCCAAGCCAACCATCGCGTACAGGATGCTCGACCCCAGCAACAACACCACACTGCCTCGAAACGGAACCTGGAAGACAACCCACGCCGCGACCAACGCTGTAATGACATTACCAAAGGCAAGCAGCAGGTACGGCATCACCTTGCCGAGAATGATCTGCCAGGGCCTCAATGGCGAGACGAGCAGAATCTCCAGCGTCCCGCGCTCCTTCTCACGAGACAGCGATATCGCCGTCATAAGTGCGGTGACAAGCGTCAACACAAGCGCGATCAGTCCTGGAACGAACAGGTTCACGCTCTCGAGCGTCGGGTTGTATCGCATCCGGAACTGCGGCACGATCTGAACCGATTGGGGATTCGCTCCTAGCTCGGCCGCATAACTCACGATCACGGCATTTGCATAAGCCGCCATCATGCTCGCGGTGTTCGGATCGGACGCATCGCCAACGAGGAGCAGCCGCGCCGGCGTACCGCGAGACAAGCTCTCTCCAAACCCGACCGGGAATTCGAGCGCCATGTCCGCGTCACCACGACGAAACAGTGGCTCGATTACGTCCGGCGTGGGCGCGACGGCAACAATGCTGAATCGTGGGTTCCCGCGGAAACGGTTGCGTAG
>JBDTAZ010000287.1:0-3681 GCA_039924325.1 Gemmatimonadaceae bacterium | reverse complement strand
TAGCGGCGATAATACGCGCACATCTTGGCTTGTGAAGGTTTTCACAAAGCCGAGCGTTTCACTCGCCTTTTAACTACGATTCGCGGATGGCGTTGCGAAGGAAGTGGCTCACGGTATCGGGATTCATTGCGATAGCTGCAGCGGCCACGATGCTCTCGGCATTTAGCGGCGCCTCAACGTCGCAGGGTTTCAGTCCCGTGCAGCCGGTCAGATTCCCACATCCCCTGCATGTACAGACGTTGAAGATGAACTGCCTGTACTGCCACTTCTCTGCGAACAAGTCGCCGGATCCAGGCATGCCAGCAGTCGCGACCTGCATGGGTTGCCACGCTCTGGTCGCGACCAACAAGCCGGAAATCAAGAAGTTGGCCGCGTACTGGAACAAGAAGCAGCCCGTGCCGTGGGTTCGGATGCACAAGGTTCCCGAGTACGTCCACTTCCCGCACATGAGCCACGTGAACGCCGGAGTATCGTGCCAGACGTGCCATGGGCCGGTTCAGAACATGAATCAGGTCTACCAGTACTCTTCATTGAACATGGGTTGGTGTGTCAGCTGCCATATCGGCCAGTCGAACCCGCCATTCAAGGCGCGCTACGACTGCGCTGCCTGTCACTACTGAGCCGCGGATGAGCAGCGAAGAAAAAGAATCGAAGGGAATCAAGCGCAGAGACTTCCTGAAAGTTGTCGGTGGCGGCGTCGCGGTTGCGGCTTCCATCGGCTGCGAATCGGACAGGGTCGAGAAGCTGATTCCGTATCTGGTTTCGCCTGACAACACCGTACCTGGCGTTTCGACTTACTACGCGACGACCTGCCGAGGCTGTGCTGCTTCGTGCGGATTGATCGCCGAAACAAGGGACGGACGCACAACCAAACTGGAAGGGAATCCGGATCACCCGGTGAACCGCGGTGCATTGTGCGCAACCGGCCAGGCTGAATTGCAGGCGTTGTACAATCCAGACCGTTACCGCTCGCCAATGATTCGCAAGAACGGTAAGCTGGTCGCGGCTAAGTGGGATGAGGCGCTCAAACTCTTTTCGCAGAAGCTGGGTGAGACACGCTCGCGCGGTGGTGCAGCTAACGCGGTGTTCATCAATCAGCACGAATCCGGTTCGTTCCCGGCGTTCCTCGATCAGTGGCTCACTGACTTCGGAATGCCCGCGCACTTCAGCTACGATGCCGGTGTCGACACCGAAGCAATAGCCGCGCACACTGCGGCGTATGGCGTTGCGTGGCCGCGGTTCGACTTCAATGCGACGCAGCTCATCGTTTCATTCGGCGCGGATTTCCTCGATGGATGGGGACCGTCGGTTCCGCAGCAGCTGGATTGGGCAGATGCGCGCGCCAAGCTGGTCGGCGCACCGCGTCTCGTTTTCATCGGCGCTCGGCGCTCGCTTACGGGACTGAATGCCGATACCTGGATCGATTGCAAGCCAGGCACTGAGCTTTCGGTTGCTCGCGCGCTGTCAGGCGAGATGTCCGTCGCAGCGGCTGCACAGGCGTGCGGTGTTGATGCGACGCGTCTGCAGAGCGTCGTCGACGAGTACAAGGCTGCAAAGCCTGCGCTCGTTCTTGCTGGCGGACACGTTGCCGGCGCGGCGCAATTGCTGGCAGCGGCATCAGCGCTGAATCATTCGAACGGTGCAGTCGGTACTGCGATTCGTCCCGACCAGGCGCTGCTTGGATACGAAGGGATCGCGGCTCCGGCGCAGCTCCGCGCCGCGGTTGCACGCATGAACTCGGGCGGCGTTCCGCTGCTGATGGTTCGCGGTGCCAACCCGGCGTACAGCATGCCCAAGAGCACAGGCTTCGCCCAGGCAATGGCGAAGGTGCCTTTCAAGGTTTCGTTCTCGAGCATCATGGACGACACCAGTGAGTTGTGTGATCTGGTACTTCCGGATCACCACTCGCTCGAACAGTGGGGCGATGCTGAGCCTCTTCGCGGTACACTCTCGCTGCAACAGCCGGCGATGGATCCGGTATTCGACTCGCTGGCGACTTCCGATGTTCTGATCAGGATCGCGAAGGGCGATCCAGCGACGGCGGCTAAGTACGCGATGCCGGACTACCGCACCTGGTTGATCGCTCGTATTGCGGGCGGTGCCGATGGTATGGCGGCCGCGCTCCCGAAGGGCATCGTGGCCGGTACCGCACTCGCGCGCACCGCTGCGCGCCCAGCGCTTCCGGCGATTGCGCAGGTTGCCGATATCGCGACGACTTCGGGCGATCTGTATCTCTATGTTTACCACCATCCGGTGCTTCGTGATGGTCGCGGCGCCAACAAGCCGTGGCTTCAGGAGCTTCCGGATCCCGTTACCAAGCTCACGTGGCAGACGGTCGTCGAGATGCACCCGCTTACTGCCCTCAAAATGGGCCTCGACAACAGCGATCTCGTTATAGTGACGACGAGCGCGGGCAAGCTTGCCGCGCCGATCTATCTCTATCTCGGTATCCGCCAGGATACTATCGCAATCGCTACTGGTCGCGGCCACGTCAACGCAGGCCGGTACGCCAAGTCCGGTGAGAACGCGTTCGACCTGGTGCCACTCGCTGAGAATGCTGCCGGTGGGATTGCACTTGTCAGTACCCGCGCCACTGTCGCGAAAGCTGGCGGCAGCATGTTGCTGGCGACGACTGAAGGTTCTGCACGACAGCACCTCCGCGACATCGCGCGAGCGATACCAGTCGGCGAGCTGAATGGTGGTCCCGACTACAAGAAAGAGCCTGAAGAAGAGCATCTTCCGGGTGACGCTTCGCACGAATTTCTACCCGGCCTTCGTTCGCCGGTCGCGAACGATGCACAGGGTGATTTCGGAGATCCGAGCTCCAAGGACAAGGGGATGTACGATCCCAATCATTGGAGCAACATGGCCAAGCGTCGCTGGGCCATGACGATCGACCTCGCTCGTTGCACGGGGTGCGCAGCGTGCGTTACGGCTTGCTACGCAGAGAACAACATTCCCACTGTCGGTGCAGACTGGCAGGCGGCGCAGATACTCCCAGATCGGACGGGTTTCGGCGCCAACATCACGCGAAGCCGCGAGATGGCATGGATCCGACTCGAGCGATACTACGAGGGCGGGGAAGACGGCGGCCCCGATTTCGACACACGCTTCATTCCGATGATGTGTCAGCATTGCGGCAACGCTCCGTGCGAGCCAGTGTGCCCGGTGTACGCTACATACCACGCGCCCGACGGATTGAACGTTCAGGTCTATAACCGTTGCGTCGGCACGCGTTACTGTTCCAACAACTGCCCATACAAGGTTCGCTATTTCAACTGGTTTGGATACGGCGAACCGCATCGTCCGCAGTATGCATTCCCGGAACCTCTCAACTGGCAGCTGAATCCCGACGTTACGGTACGTGGCAAGGGTGTCATGGAGAAGTGCTCCATGTGCGTCCAGCGCATTCGCGGCGCGGAGCATCGCGCAAAGCTCGAGGACAGGCCGCTGCGTCCGGACGAGTTCACCACGGCGTGCGCCGAAGCGTGTCCGTCGCGTGCAATTACGTTCGGCGATGCTGCAGATGAATCGTGGTCAGTCACGCGATTGATCAAGGACGAGCGTGCATATCATGTATTCGAAGAGCTCAACACATTCACCGCGGTAGTCTACTTGAAGAAAGTCAATCACCCGTCGCCGGCTGCAGAGCCGGCGCACGCGTAGGAGTCCGCGGATGGC
>JBDTAZ010000286.1:0-17544 GCA_039924325.1 Gemmatimonadaceae bacterium | reverse complement strand
TTGTCGGATTTTTTCAGTGCCTTGATGGTGTTTTCGATGTCCTTCCGCGCGGACAGCAGATATCGGCGCGACTCTTCTCTCGCGCGCCGTTCCGACTCGCGCTCGCGAACTCCGGCGTTGTGTTCGCGTTCCGCGACGCGCCGGGCACGCTCACGCGCGTCGTTCGCGATGATTTCCGCCTCGCGCTCACGTTCTGCGAGAGCGGTATCGCGGGCTTCCAGATCGGCGAGCAGCACGTTCACATCACGCTCGCCAACTGGCAGCCGCATCTCGGCACGCTCGAGCACCTCCGCGGGAACGCCAAGGCGTCGCGCGATGCTCAAACCATATGATTGACCCGGTATCCCCTTGATCAATCGATACGTCGGCGCCAGTTCGATTGCGTCGAACTGCAGCGATCCATTCACAACGCCTGGATCCTCGACCGCCAGCTGCTTGAGGGCGCCGAGATGCGTCGTGGCAACGGTTCGCGCATTTCTGTTTGTGAGTGACTCGAGAACTGCCCCGCCGAGTGCGGCTCCTTCGACGGGGTCGGTCCCCGAACCCAGTTCGTCGATGATGATGAGCGAGCGCGCGGTTGCACCGGAGAGAATCTCACGGAGATTCTTCACGTGCGCAGAAAAGGTGGAAAGGCTCGCCGCGATCGATTGTTCATCGCCGATATCAGCGTAGATCTCATCGTAGATCGCGATCGTGCTTCCTTCGCCAACCGTCGGCGGAATCCCCGACTGAAGGCAGAGAGACAGCAACGCGATGGCCTTGATCAATACAGTCTTGCCACCAGTGTTCGGCCCGGAGATGAGAAAAGTTCGCTCCGATGTGCCAAGCGAGAGATCAAATGGAACTACGCGCGCGCCCTGCGCGAGCAACAAGGGATGCCGGCCGCCCATGATTTCGAAGGCGTCGCCAGGGTCGCTTAACGTGACTGGAGAGGCTCCGAACTCAAGCGCCATTCTTCCGCGAGCGTAAAGCGAATCGAGTTCCGCAAGTCCCTCAAGCGCGTCGGCCATCGCGGCGTGCACCGGTCGCAACCTGACAGCGAGCTCGAACAAAATTCGCTCGATCTCAATCAGCTCTTCTGACACGAGCTCGCGCATTCGGTTGCCGGCTTCGACCGCCGCCGGCGGTTCAATAAAGAGCGTGCTTCCGGTTGAGGAAGAATCGTGTACGATTCCGCCCACGGCGCCGCGACCCTCGCGACGCACCGGGATCACGTATCGCCCATTGCGAATCGTGACCGACATGTCGGGGACCTGCTGCGTCGCGTCGAGGCGGGACATCAGCCGTTCGAGCAAGGAAACAAGGTTTGACTCCGCATGCCGCAATTCGCGACGGATACCGCGCAGCTTTGGTGATGCGGAGTCGCGAACTTCCCCGTCGTCGTCCAGCACCTGATCGATCGCGGACTCCGAGGCAGCATCCCGCACCAGTTGGGCGGTGACCGGTTCCAGAACTGCGCGCGCAGCCAGCGGCAGACGAGGATCGCGCAGCGAGTCGAGCGTCATGCGGGAGCTTCGCAGCAGGGCTCGCAGCAAGGCGAAACCGTCGGTAGCAAGCGTAGCATTCTCGACGCGTAGACGTTCGAGAGCCGGCCGCGCAGCGGGGATTGCGTACGGAGCCCAGCGCGCCTCGCTCGCGATAAGGGATCGAACCGCAAAGACTCGTGCCTGTTCCCGTTCTATCCAGCCCTTGTCGGTCGTTGGACGGAGCCGCCGGATGCGTTCCACCCCTTCCGCCGACGTTGCCCGCTCGGCGACCACGTCCAGGACGCGGGGGAATTCCAGTACGGCGAGCGCGTGGTTATTCATGGGTCTGCTGAATTATACCGAGTGCCGCGAAAACACACCGAAGGCCGGTGTGCCGTAACGGCCCGGCTATCGCAATTATCCCGGGTCATGTCCATGCCAATGTTTTTTCGGTCCGTCATATTCAGAACCGCCGGCCTGCTCGTCTGCTCGAACGTGTTCATGACGTTCGCGTGGTACGGCCATCTCAAGAACCTGGAATCCCGACCGTGGTATATCGCGGCGCTCGCGAGTTGGGGGATTGCACTGTTCGAGTACATGCTGCAGGTGCCGGCGAACCGGATCGGGTACACGACCATGACGCTTGGCCAGTTGAAGATCCTGCAGGAGGTCATCACGCTTAGCGTGTTCGTCCCTTTCGCCTTCTTCTATATGGACCAACCTCTCAAACTGGATTACCTGTGGGCCGCGCTCTGCATTGTCGGGGCGGTCTTCTTTGTGTTTCGAGGGCACTGACGGGTCATCCCGCCGAAGGCCGGGATCCAGTTTGTGCAGGGCCGCGGACGCGGACGAAAGTCGTGCTGCGGAAAATGGATCCCCGCATTCGCGGGGATGACGGAGTGGCGGCGCGGGGATGAAGGAGTGGACGCGCCGGATGGCGAGATTACGCGACGCGACAAACGCGGCGTCGCCGCCGGATCAGGCCAGCTCTTCCTTTGCGATTCGGCTGATTACTCCGCCGTCTGCGCGTCCCTTGAACTGCGGATTGACTCGACCCATGAGTGGGCCCATCGAAGTTGCGCCCGCTGCAATCGCGGCGCGCACCGCGGCGCGGATTTCATCCTCGCCGACTTGCGCGGGAAGATATTTCTCCAGCGCTGCAACTTCGGCTCGTTCCTTCTCGGCGAGTTCCGGGCGATTGCCCTTATCGAACATCTCCACCGATTCGCGGCGGCGCTTGATTCCCTTGCGCAGCACGTCGAGTACGTCGTCGTCAGAAGGATCACGTTGCAACTCGATCCGCTTGTTCTTGACGTCCGACAGAATTGTTCCCAACAGCAGCACGCCTGCCTTGTCCTGCGCCTTTCGCGCCGAGTTAAGGTCAGCTTGCAGCTTGTCGCCGAGAGACGACATTACATCGCGCGATGACGGCGATTCTTGCGAGTCGCAGCGTTCATCTTGCGCTTCCGACGCTCGCTCGGCTTTTCGTAATGCCGATGCTTACGCAGGTCCGCGAGAATTCCCGCCTTCTCGACCTTCTTCTTGAATCGCTTGAGCGCGCGCTCAAAGTTCTCGTCTTCCTGTATGATGACTTCTGACAAACCCGAAAGCCCCCTGTACTGTGATTCCTGAGCGGTTGACGTGCAGCCTTTAATATTAATCTCAGCCCGGCGGCCACGCCATGTGTCTGCCCCCCAAAACATGGGCATGAAGATGACCCACCGTCTGCCCGCCATCGGGCCCGGTGTTGAAGACGACCCGATAGCCGCCCCCCAACCCCTCCGTTCTGGCCACGGTGGTAGCCAGTGCCAAAACCTCGCCCAAGACGGCAGGATCCGGCGAATCGTCCAGCGATCCGATGTGCTTCTTGGGGATCACCAGAACGTGGACGGGCGCCTTGGGGTCGAGGTCCCGAAATGCGACGGCTTCGGCGCTCGTCGCAACGATGTCAGCCGGGATATCCCCCCGGACAATTCGACAGAAAATGCAGTTTTCAGAGTCGTCAGCCATCGATTTTGCTCCCGAATGTCGTGATTGCAGCATTGAAAGTGCCACCGATACCCCGGCGATGGCCGCCGTCTCGAACCGAAGGATCGATGCTCCGATCGAGCGTGCACTGAAGCCCGCGGCCGCCAGCTCGGCCAGTTCCGCCGCCTCAAATCCGCCCTCGGGGCCCACGGCAATCACCACCGGCTCTGCCAGCTCGACCCCGCGGAACGGAGTGCCACTGGCATCGAGCACCACCCGGTTCCCCTCCGGCGCCGCGGCAATGGCACGATCGATTGTCGCCTCCGGGAAGATCTCAGGAAGCCAGGCCGAACGCGACTGAAGAAGTGCCGCGATCATTCGAGAGCGAACCTTGCTACGAAACGTCGGGCCGTCACCACGCGGGGACACGCTGCGCGATCGCTGCCACAACACGGGACGCCAGCTTGTCACGTTGAGCTCCGCGGCCTTCTCGGCAAGCCACAGCATCCGGTCCCGATCGGCAACCGGAACCAGTAGATGGATCGGCCTTGCCGGCGCTACTTGAGTTGCCTGATCGACCTCTACGAGCGCGTTCTTGCGTCCCAGTCTGACGAGCGTCCCCGAAGCAGTTCCGCCAACTCCATCACGCAAGCCGACCCGCTCGCCCAACCCGAGTCGCAACACCGCAATGTGTTGAGCATCCGGAACCGATAGTGCGACCTGAGCACCGACGGCGACGGTATCCTCAACGAAAAACGCGGCGCGATCAGCAAATGCCATTAAGCGTGCACCGTCAGCAGACTCAGCCAATCGCCCTCGACGTCTTCGTCGTGGATTCGCATTCCCGCGCGTGCAACAGCGCGTGCAATCAGCTCACGCTCTTCGACAAGTATGCCGCTAAATATCGCGACGCCATCCGCGGCAAGTGACGGCGCGATCGCCGGAAGGATCTCCATGAGCACTGACGATACGATATTTGCGAGGATCACGCGAACTGGCGCAACGAGCGACAGGAGAACGATCGCGTCGCCCACCATGTATCGTATCGCATCACTGACACCATTCACCCGGATGTTCTCCGCCGCGGACGCTTCGGCGCCGTCGTCGATCTCGATCGCAGCGATGCGAGTCGCACCGAGCTTTGCCGCCGCAATCGAGAGCACCGCACTTCCGGCGCCAAGGTCGGCCACAGTATCTCCTGGCCGCAAAACCAATTGCATCAGGCGAAGCATTCCGCGTGTAGTTGGATGTTCGCCCGTCCCGAATGCCATCGCGGGATCGATCACGATCGAATACGCGGGATCGAATTCCGAAGCGCGCCACGGAGGCGTCACGACCAGCCGCCCAATTACGTGCGCATCCACGTTAGCGCGCCACTCGCTCCAATCAACCGTCGGTACATCAGCAACCGATATGACCGCGTTCGGATCGAGCAGTCGAAGCGAGTCAACAACGCGCTGCACATCTTCGTCCGGCGGAAAGTGAGTGACGAGTGCGTCACCGTCTTCGTGAACGCCCTGTGATCCCTGGGCGAACAGCACACCGATCATCGCATCGCGATCGGCGCACTGTTCAACACGAACCGAGCGCCATGGCGCGGTCACGCGCCGAGCGACTCCTTGACCTTCGCCCAGAACCCCCGCTCGCGCTTGGCTGGCGCAAGCGGACGGATGTCATGAAGCTGTCGCAGCAACTTCGATTCTTCATCGCTCACGACGTCGGGAGTCCACAGTTGCAGACGCACGTGGAGATCTCCCGTTCCGGATGCGTTGATGCGCGGCAGGCCTCGACCGCGGAGGTGCATGACTTGACCGCTCTGCGTGCCGGCCGGAACGCGCAGTGACACCGAGGCCGTTACTGTTGGCACTTCGACGTCTGCGCCGAGCGCGAGTTGCGGATACGTAACGAGCACTTCAGTGAGAAGATCTTCGCCATCCCGTTCGAAGCGATCGTCGTCGTCAACTTCGAACACGACGAGTATATCACCGCGGGGGCCACCACGCGGCCCAGCGTTGCCGACGCCACGCAACGTCATGTACTGTCCCGTTGCGACACCAGCTGGAACCTTGATATTGACCTGTTCCTCCGATCGTACGCGTCCCTCACCGCGGCACTTCCTGCACGGCGCAGCGACGACCTTTCCATCGCCCGCGCAGTTCGGACATACCGACACGCTCACAACCGGGCCGAAGAACGATTGCTGCGCACGACGAACCTCGCCGGCGCCCTTGCAAGTTGGGCACGTCGTCACATTCGTTCCCGGCTCTGCACCGGTACCGCTGCAAACGTCGCAGGGATTCAGGAGTTTGATCGTGACCGGCTTCTCGACACCTGTCGCGACTTCCTGCAGCGTGAGGCCAAGTGTGATCCGGATATCGGATCCCGTGCGCGTCTCTGCCGCGCTCGCCCGACGGCCGAAGACATCGCTAAAGCCGCCCATACCGCCCATGCCGCCGAGGTCGCGCATGAAGATGTTGAGCGCCTCGGAGAGGTCTACGTGATGGAAATTAGCGCCACCGCCGCCTCGCAACCCGGCTTCACCGTAACGATCGTACGTCGCGCGCTTGTTGCCGTCGCGCAGCACGTCGTACGCTTCTGTAATCTCCTTGAACTTCTCCTCGGATTCCGACGAACCGCTGTTCCGATCCGGATGGAACTGCATCGCGAGTTTGCGATATGCCTTCTTGATGTCGTCGTCCGACGCGTTGCGAGGGACACCCAACGTTGCGTAATAGTCAGCCATGCTTTCGGTGATGCGTTGTTTTTTGCGAGAAATGTTGCGATTACGGCAGCGTCAGTCGAGCAAATCCGTAACGAGCTGTGATGTGTGCGTTACCAGCGAAATGATCTTGTCATACGGCATGCGTGTCGGGCCGATAACTCCCAACACACCATTAAGAGAGCCAACTCGATACTGCGCCGTCACGAGCGTAAAGTTCTCCAGTGCAGGATCGCCATGCTCGTTACCAATCGTAATGCTGACGCCGGAAGAATCACTGCGCTTCCGGAGTACTTCGGCGAGGTAATGTCGTGTTTCGGTCAGCGCAACGAGTCGGCGCATGCTATCAACACTCGCAAACTCGGGCTGGCCGGCAAGTACCGACGCCGCGCCGAGCATTACATCGTTCTCGGAATCCAGCGTGACGTCGAATATGTGCTCGCCCTCTTCGACGAAGATGTTTATCAACTCGGCGGCACCTATCGGCGCATCGCGCAGACGCTGAGCCAGAGAACTCCGTACTTCGCGAAGAGTCAAACCGCCCAGTCGTTCGTTGAGCACGCGAGATACTTCGGCCAGCAACCCGTCGGCGATCTCGCCGCGCGCGTCAACGTAGATCGTGCGCACTCCGCCACCCTGCACCGAAATCACAACGAGCAGTCGATCCGAGGAGAGTCTCACCAGTTCGATACGATCGAGCCGGCTGGCGTCGAAGCTCGGTCCGAGCGCGACGCCAAGTTCCTGCGTGATAATCCCGAGGCTCTGCGCTGCTCTGCGAAGAATGGTTTCGACAGCCGATCCGCCACTCGAAATCTGTTGCGCGAGCTGATCCCGGTCCTGGTTGGTGAAGACCTGCGCTGGCAGAATGGAATCCACGTACGCGCGGTACGCCACGTCGGTCGGAACTCTGCCCGCCGACGTGTGCGGATGAAAGAGATAACCCTTCTCCTCCAG
Organism: Gemmatimonadaceae bacterium; assembly: GCA_039924325.1. Taxonomy (GTDB): domain Bacteria; phylum Gemmatimonadota; class Gemmatimonadetes; order Gemmatimonadales; family Gemmatimonadaceae; genus Fen-1247. The sequence goes on along the minus strand of JBDTAZ010000286.1, from coordinate 10,437 downwards.
GTCGCTCATCGTGTTCCGAATCGTTGCGGGAGACACGCCGAAATTGAACCGACGGGCGAGCTGACGCGACCCAGCAGGCTGGGCTGTCGCTACGTACGTCTGGATTATGGCCTCGAGCACCATCCGCTCTCGGTCGTTTAATTCGGCAAGTGCCATAAGTGCAATAGTATCAACGACTTCCAGCGAGTGTCAAGGACGCGGCCAGCGCGTCCAACCGGAGGAAGCCAGTTGCGGTTAGAACGATCGTTCCGTTTTTGATCTCGGCCCACCCTGCTTCCTGCCAAGGACGAGCGAGCTGAATTTCGGCATCTGAGGCGCGGAGACCGTCGATCGTGCGCAGTCCTAAGTACACCCGCTCCGATAGTCGGTTCTCCGCCGTCAGCGTCTCGGACTCGGCGACGATGACCTCGCCTGAGTGAAGGCGCCTGTCCCAATCTGTATAGGCGGCCACGTTCCAGCTACGGACAGCGCCATCAAAAGCGTGCGCCGAGGGGCCGATTCCTGCGTAGGAAGCACCGGTCCAGTACGATGAGTTGTGTCGTGATCGGCGGCCCGGTCGACCAAAATTGGACACCTCGTAGTGCTCGAACCCGGCATCGCCGAGCCGTTGGTGCGCCAGGAGGAAATCAGATTCGTATCGCTCCTCCGACGCCTCGACGACCTCACCGCGGTCGAGCCACCGCGAAAGCGGCGTGTGCTGTTCGACGGTGAGCCCGTAGAGCGAGATATGCTCGGGCTGCAGTTCCAGCACGCGGTCAACATCGGCTGACCAGTCCCGATGGAGTGACTCCGGAAGCGCAAAGATCAGATCCAGCGACATGTTCCGGATCCCGACTTCACGGAGTGTCGCGAAGGCGGTCCCGATTTGGTCCGCGGAATGAGTCCGGTGCATCCATTTGAGCACTTCCGGATCAAACGACTGACTTCCAAGCGATACTCGGTTTACGCCGTCCCGTACCCAAGCTTCTGCGGCGCTACGAGTCACGTCGTCCGGATTCGCCTCGATGGTGATCTCAGCGTCGTCGGCAATTTTCGCCGCGCCGCGCACGAGGCGGAGAACATCGCCGACGGATTCGCCAAGACGAGATGGAGTGCCGCCACCCAGATAGATCGTGTCGAGTGCCCACGCACTCGTATCCTGCCGATCCAGTTCCAGCCGAAGCGCGTCGACGTAGCTGTCGATCGGCGTATCGTCCCGAACGGATATCGCAAAGTCGCAATACGAGCAGCGGCGGGCGCAGAACGGAACGTGAATGTACAGGTGATGCACCGAACCATCGGTCATCGTCTGACGATAACCCCCGCGGCCGAACATTCGAGCAAACCCTGTATCTCAAGCTGCGTAAGTGCGGCGAGTGCTCGGCTCGCCGGCCATCCCGTGTGCGTGATTATCTCGTCGGCAGTCGCGGCGGCATGCTGAGCGACGGCGTCCCAAACTGCCGCCTCATCGTCGCCTAGTGGCGGGAGTGAACGAAGTTTCCCAACCGGCGCAAGATTGGCGAGACTGAGCGCATCGGCGATGCTCGCGATTACGTGGGCACCATCGCGTAGCAGTTGGTTTGAGCCCGCGCTCTGCGGCGAGTCGATGGCACCCGGGATCGCGGCAACAGTCCGACCGAATTCCGCGGCCCGCGTCGCTGTAATCAGCGAACCGCTCTTCTCGCCTGCTTCGACAACGATGGTGAGACGGCAAAGACCGGCGATGATTCGATTTCGCCTCGGGAAACATCCTTGAAACGGTCCAGTTCCCGGTTTGAACTCGGACACTACGACTCCACGTTCGGCGACATCGTCGTACAAAGCACGATTACCTCGCGGATAGACGACGTCGATGCCCGTGCCGAGTACGGCGGCAGTAAGTCCATCGACATCAAGCGCCGCACGATGCGCGATCGCGTCGATTCCGAATGCCATTCCGCTCACGATGCATGCTCCGGCCGACGCCAGCGCTGTTGCCAGTTCGCGGGCAACGCGCGCGCCATACGGAGTGTGCTGCCGGCTACCAACTATGGCGACGCAGGGACGTGAAAGTATCGAGATGTCACCGACGTAATGCAGTTCTTTCGGCGGTGAAGCGATAGTCGAGAGATCCGCGGGCCACTCCCCGGAATTGGGGCGCACAACGTGACATGTGGGCACCGCACTCAGGGGAGCGACGCCGTCCGCGCCGCGGGCTTGGCCGCTTCCTGCTTGAGGCGCAGCAACTCGGTCCACCAGGCAGCGAGAAGTGTCGTGAGACCCTCGCGGTTCGCGGCGCTGATCGAGAAGATTCCGAATGCACCCGGGGCCTCGATTGGTGGCACATAATCCTCACCCATCAGATCAAGCTTTGTAAAGACGACGCAGAACGGCTTGGACGCCAGCTCGGAGCTGTACTTCGCAACCTCTACGCGCAGCTGATCGTACTCAGCCTGCCAGTCCATTGTGTCGATCGGTATCAGCATGGCGAGGATGCGCGTGCGCTCGATGTGTCGGAAAAACTGCAGACCGAGTCCCTTCCCCTCCGCGGCGCCCTCAATGATTCCCGGAATGTCCGCTACAACGAACGTGCGATAATCAGAAAGCTGAACGACGCCAAGATTTGGCTGCAGCGTCGTGAATGGGTAATCGGCGATTTTGGGACGAGCTGCCGAAATGACCGACAGCAAAGTGGACTTGCCTGCGTTGGGCTGACCGACGAGACCGATGTCGGCAATGAGCTTCAATTCAAGTTCCAGAGTCCGTTCCTGACCCTCTTCGCCGGGTTGCCACTCACGTGGCGACTGATGGGTCGGTGTTACGAAGAATGAATTGCCCTTGCCGCCTCGACCGCCCTTTGCGACTATGAATTCCTCGCCGCTCGCCAGGACGTCTGCGATGATTTCGCCAGTATCAGCGTCGCGTACAATCGTGCCTGGTGGAACTGGCATGTAGATGTCCTTGCCGCTTCGACCAGTCATGTTGGAGCCCATGCCGTGCTGACCGCGATCGGCGGCCCATTCGTCCCGATATGTGTAATCGAGCAAGGTCGCGAGGTTGGAATCGCCACGCACGATCACATCACCACCGCGACCACCGTCGCCGCCGTCCGGACCGCCCATCGGCACGAGACTTTCGCGTCGGAATGACTGGCATCCAGAGCCCCCGGTTCCTGCTATGGCTCTGACCTTCACCTTGTCTATGAACACCGTCAACTCTCCTTGATTCGATTCAATTCTTCACGCGCCGCAATGAGCGCCTCGCGAGTTACGATGTCCGTGAGCGCAGATAGTGTCTGCGTCAGATCTTCGATTGTCGCGCCGCAATTGCGTGCACCACGCAAATGCGACTTGAGCTGGGGTATCTGTTCGGATGCCGCACAGGCCGCAACAATGCAGAGCTCGCGTTCAGCCAGACTTAGACCCGGTCGGGAAAGAACCTCTCCGTATCCGTCGCTCACCATCCATGCGTCAAGCGCAGGATGCAGCCGGCTCACTGACTGGCGCAATGCGTCATACTTGTGCCCGTACACCTTACGACAGGTCTGCTCACCCACGCGAATCGTATCCACCGGCGCCGAAGCCGCGATCGTTTGATCGACCGAGGGCGCGTGCTCTCCCGATACGTCGCGCCAGACCCGCATGGCGTTGAGCGCGCGCGGAAAGCCGGCGAACAGATACGACTGGAGCAATACCTCCTCGACGGCAACGACCGGCGCGACGTCTATCGCCTCGACCATGACTCGGCGCGTAAACGCAATCGGAGCGCCTGCAACAGCGGCGGCAATTCGTACCAGTGCCCGCGTGGGGTCACTGAAGAGTGGAAGCATTTCCATTATGTAAACGATATCAAATGTCGCGCGCGGCGCCAAAGCGCCTCCGTGCGCGGTTAATCACATCATTGCGCGGACGACAATTTCGCCGACAATTTCGTGTCGCGTGTCACGTACGGGCTTCCGTGCGTGTTCGGCCAGTCGCTCCGGCAACGAACCCGGAAGTGCGCCAAGGTGCGAGAGAAGAGCGAGCAGCGCAGGATACTGAGCGCGCGACGCACCGTCTTCAACTTTTATCGCCACTCCTGTTCCTGTCGCGAGGATCGCTGCCGAGTGGACTCCTTCAGCGCCGATCTTGCTCAGAACGCCGGGGACTTCTTCCATCAGCACGGTGTCGAACCTGTCTGTGCCCCCAACCAGGAATGGATTGGCGAGCATCGCATCGCCGATCCGCCGGGGAATCTCGTCACCAGCGCGAATCGAAGAAGCCAGGCGAGCGAATGCGCGAGCCATCGCCTCAAGCGAGAGCCCAAAGACTGGGACGCCACAGCCATCCTGCGCGATCTTCATGCTCGTTCTCTGAACCCCGGTCCACCGTTCGATTTCGGCTACAATCGATTGTTGAAGCGGATGACCGAGGTGATCGTAGCCGACGGTGGGCCAGTTCGCCGTGCGAGCGCGCGCTAGCATCGCGGCGTGCTTCCCGGAGCAGTTGTTATGAAGGCGGGTCGGGCGGCCTCCAGATTCACGCAAGAGCCGCTGGCCGCGCTGCGAGAGCGGTTCGGTGACGCCGCAGGCCAGATCGCCTTCTTCGAGGCCCAGGTCCACCAACATCCGCTCTGCGATTGCGACATGTTCCGGTTCGCCGCCATGCGAGGCGCAGGCGAGGGCGATCTGATCAGAACCCCATCCAAGGTCATCAAGCCCATTTGACTCGATGAAGGGCATGAGCTGGAACGGCTTGGCGCAGGAGCGCCAGTAGGCTTCGTGTTCCGGGTTGCGGGCGTAGCCGACCAGCGCGTCCCCCTCCACAACCGCGGCAGAGACTCGATGGATCGACTCGATTGCCCGACCGCGGGTGACGACTACATCAAGCTCGTACGATGTGGCTGTGCTCACCCCTTAAAATATCTTGATCGCTCCCTTGGTGTAGCGTTTGGGGTTCTTCCGGACGTCTTCCAGGATCTCGTTGAGGTGGGCGACCGCCTCCACCATCCGGTTATAGAGAGTCGTATCGCTTATGAGCTTGGATGCAGTGCCATTCCCACCTCTCAGCGAGCCAACGAGCGAATCGGCCTGAGCGGTGACGTTGACGAGGTTGCTGTAGAGTGAATCATCACGCAGCAGCTTGCCCGCAGTCCCCTGTCCCGAGTTGAGTCGAGTCATGAGCGAATCGACCTGGCCCACCATGTCGGTGAGCTGCGTGTACAGCTGCGGATCGTCGAGGAACTTTCCAACGCTTCCGTTTGGATTCTGCAGACGTGCGAGGAGATTGCTGGTCGAGGCGAGGGTACTGTTCAGACGATCGTACAACTGGCGATCGGTCAGCAATTTGCCAATCGTTCCGTTTCCGTGCGCGACAGATTGCGTAAGTCCGCGAAGATCGTGAGTCAGTCCCGCGACGTCGGCGAGTACGGCTCCCGCCCGCTGGAGCATTGCGTCGTAATCCATGGAAGCGCCGAGCTGCAGCGTGTCGCCCTGATGCAGCGCGCGGAAGCGCGGAGTTCCCGGTGTTATGTCGAAGAATCGGTCGCCGAGCAGACCCTGGTTGCGCAGCATGACGCGCGAGTCGAACCGCACCTGTTGCTGCAGATCTTCGTCGAGCTGGACAGTGATCCGAAGATTGCGAGTCGTATCCTCGTCAACCGGTAGAAACTCGATCTTGCTGATGGAACCAGCAAGCTGTCCGGCGACAGTTACCTGTCCGCCTTCACGAAGACCGGCTGCGTTGGGTACAAACGCGTAGAGCGTGTACCGACGTGAGAACAATCGGGCCGCTTCGCCAAGTTTGACAACCGCGAAGAACAGTATGCTGAGCACAACAATCGCGAGAACCGCGACGCGCAGCGCGTCCTTCGTAATGATCTCAGAGCGTCTCATTCAATAGCCGCCGAGGAAAGTCTGTATGTAAGGATCGTCCGACGCTGTCATGTCTTCGGGTGATCCAAAGAAAACTATGTGCTGGTCGTGCAGCAATGCGATCTTGCTCGCCATGCGGAATGCGGATCGAATATCATGCGTCACGACAACGCTGGTGACGTTGTATTCACGCTGCAGCTTGAGTATCAAGTTGGTAATCGTACCGGTTGTAAGCGGATCAAGTCCCGATGTGGGCTCATCGTACAGCATGATCTTCGGATTTGCAGCGAGTCCTCGCGCGACGCCCACACGCTTCTGCATTCCACCCGACAATTCAGAGGGTGACAGTTCCATCACCTGATCGGGGTCGAGATCGACGATGTGCAGCTTTTCGCGAACTCGCCCCTCGATCTCGTCATCGTCAAGCTTGGTGTGTTCCCGCAACGGATACGCAATGTTCTCGAATACGGTCAGCGAATCGAAGAGCGCAGATCCCTGAAAAACCATTCCCATGTGCTGCCGAATCTCGAGCGCCTGCTCGTAAGTAAGCTTCTCGATATCGTTGCCGAGGACGTGAACTTCACCCATATCCGCGACGAGTAGTCGAAGTATGAGTTTGATGATAGTAGACTTCCCAGTTCCTGACTCGCCTACGATCGCAACGGTTTCACCCGGATAGACTGCGAAAGACACGCCCGCGAGGATAGGCCGGTCGAATGCCAGACTCACATCACGCAGCTCAATGACGGGCTGAGCGTTTGTCTCACGAGGATCATCATCGGCTTCGTGATCTGCCGTGATCTCCTTGCGAATCGCGGCGCGAACGCGCTCGGGGTGCACCACGTCCGGGTCACGGTCATCGCCGCGCCTGTCCGTAGCGCGACGCTCCTCGTCGGGCGAGTCGGTTGGCGTGGCGGTAGATGTGCCGGTTGACGTGTCGGATGGATTGGCTGGGTCCTCCACCGTCGTGTCCTTCGGATCGTCGACGCCACTCATGACGACAAGAGCGCAAGGAGCGCCTGCGTGATGAAGTAGTCAGTGACGAGAATGAGAATACTGGCCGTGACCACCGTGCGCGTTGTCGCGACGCCCACACCCTCGGTGCCGCCCGTCGTGCGGAGTCCGAAGTGACACGCGGTCAGCGAGATTATCCCACCGAAGATGAACGGCTTGACAAGCCCGTGAACAAAGTCATTTGGAATTATGCGAAAGACGAATCCGCCACTCGATATCTGATCCCAAACGGTCGCCCAGTAGAGCGATGTCGGAAGCTGCAGATAGTACTTGGCGATTACGTTGCCGCCAAAAATGCCGGCGACGTCGTTGATGACCGTCAGCGCTGGAAGCATCAGCAGCGCGGCGATGAGCCTTGGCGTAACGAGTTTCTTGATCGGATCGGTGCCCATTACGTTGAGCGCGTCGATCTGCTCGGTTACCCGCATCGATCCGATCTGTGCGGCGATTCCAGATCCAACTCGACCGGCAACCATCAAGCCAGCCAGGACCGGGCCGAGTTCCCGAATCATCGAAGCGCTTACAAGACTTCCCACATACGACGTTGCGCCAAACCGCTGCATCTGAACGGCCGATTGCAGGGCGAGCACCATCCCCGTAAAAAAGCCGGTAAGAACGACGATCCCGAGCGATTGAACGCCAATCGCGTCCATCTGCTGGATGACGTCTTCCCTGTAGAACGGTCTGGCAAAAATGAAACGGAACGCGTTCCACGTGAGAACGAAAGCCTCCTGTAGGGAGAAGACTTTGTCGCGAGCCGCGGCATTGATTCGTTGCAGTAGGGCCATTCAGTGGGTCGGAAGGGCAAGGGATATGCCGAAAGCAACGCGGCACGTTACGGCCGTCCTTTGACGCCTGCGGCGATCAGGGTAGCTTGGTATGCGATGATCGAGACTATCCAGCGGCACAGACTCGTTGCACTGCTCGAGTCGGCGAAAAGATACCATGTGGCCGTCGCCGGCGATGCAATGCTCGACGTGTATCTCATCGGCGATGTCGAGCGCATCTCGCCGGAAGCTCCCGTTCCAGTGGTTCGGGTACGGGATCGTCGACACGCCATGGGCGGCGCGGCGAACGTCGCGCAGAACGTCCTCGCGCTCGGCGCCTCCTGCAGTATGGTCTGCACGGTCGGCGACGACAGCGCGGGTCGAGACCTCACACGGATGCTCGACGGTGCCGGTGCGTCGGTGCAAGGCGTTCTCAAGAGTGGGAAGCCGACCACGACAAAGACCCGGATCGTGGCCCGCGCTCAGCAACTTGTGCGAGTGGATGAAGAAGACGACAATGATTCCGATGGCGTGGACATAGACGCATTGGTCGACGCCGTTCGAACAACTGTTCGCAACGCCGACGCTCTCGTACTTGAGGACTACAATAAGGGGGTGCTCGCGCCTGCGGTGATCAGGGCGGCCATCGAAGAGGCAAACGCCCGCTCGATTCCGGTCGTCGTAGATCCCAAGTTCAGAAATTTCTTCGAATTTCGCGGCGCCACGATATTCAAGCCGAATCGGCGCGAATTGGAGGCGGCACTCGGAGCTACTCTCGATATCGGATCGCCGGCTGCTCTTCCGGCGACCTGTTCCCGACTCGGAGTGGAGCATCTCTTGCTCACGCTCGGCGAACAGGGAATGGTACTGGTGTCGGCAGACGGAGAAATCGGACGGATTCCGACAACAGCACGCGAGGTTTACGACGTTGTAGGCGCCGGCGACACAGTGACCGCGTACCTGGCCACGATGCTCGCAGCCGGCGCAACGCCGTCTGAGGCCGCGGTCATTGCCAATTTTGCGGCGGGGGTTGAGGTCGGTAAACTCGGCGCCGCAACGGTCAGCGAAGGAGAGGTCATTGAAGCATACGATGCGTACAACGAAGAAAACTCATAATGAACAAGTCAGTTGAATAGAACTCGACGCGCTCTATTGATAGCAGTCACCGGGACGGTAGCGGCGACATTCGCTTCACCAACTGTGGCACGTGCGCAGGCATCGCTTTACGTACCGCTGGATGACATTGCTTACCGATTCGCCGACGCTCTCATCGCACGCGGTGAACTGCGTGGCGTTTCGCTTCTGGAACGACCGTACACGGCGCAGCAGCTGTCGGCGGGAGCGGATACTGCGCTGAGCCACGCGCATTCCGGCGTAGTGAAGTCGTACGCGATTGCGCTACGCGCCGCCCTTCAGCGATACGCCGTCGACACAACCGGCGCGACGACGTCTGCTGAAGATCCAAGGTTCTTCGCGAATGCCGATGTCTTTACGACGGCGGAGACTTCTGGTCAGCGCGAGCTGATGCTCGCCGATACGAACTCCAGCGTTACCGGTGGCGCGGGATTCCGACTGGCGATGGTAGCGGGACCGGTCGCGGCGGTTATTCATCCGATCATCGACAATCGACTTAATCACGATCCCAACTTCTCCGGGAAGCAGGACCGGGCACTCGCAGGCAGGACAGAGGATGCGTACGTAAGTGGTCAGTGGAAGTACGGCGGCATCTTCGCCGGGCGCATGGCAAGAAATTGGGGACCGGCTTCGTTGCAGGGGTTGCAGTTGGGAAGCGCGCCGTACTCATACGATCAACTTTACACCCAGATCGGAACGGATCGCATTCACATGTCGGCGCTTGCTACGCGACTGGACGACGCGTTTGAGCCGGACGGCGTGTATGCGCGATACTTCTACACGCATCGTCTATCCGTTCGCTGGCGTGATCTGGAAGTTGGAGCCTCCGAGGGATATATCGCTTACGGGATTGGGCGATCCTACGATCCGTCGCTCCTCAATCCACTCAACGTCTACGCGCTGTCGTGGCGCAACGAGCATGTCGCCGGCAACCTCACGATCGGTGGCAGCATGGCGTTGAGGACCGGACAGTTCGGCAACTACTCCACCGAACTGCTGCTCGGGAACCGCCAGATCGATTCATGCCCGGATCTTGCTTGCCAGGAGCCGGCGTCCTACGGTTTCTCTGCGACCGCCGAGGGGGTGCCGCTGTTTGGGGACCAGCGGCTTTTCGCGTCGTATTCGCGTCTTTCCGGTCTGGCATATCGCGCCAAGGAAGGGCCAGCGGGACAGTATTCCAGTCTGGGAGTTGGGTTGGGTCAGGCGTTCTCAGACTATGACGAGCTGAAGATGGGGATCGACCTGGCAGCGGTACCGTACACCACGATACGCATGTACGGCGCTTATCGGCGGCAGGGTCAGGGCGATTACCATCTGCCCTTCCCGCCACCGACCGCCTACGCGGTAACTCCTGGGTTTCTTCAGGGAATTGTGGAACGGGTCGCGCGGGTTGGAATCGAAGGCGGCGGCATGATCGCCCCGGGGGTGGAGTTGACGGCGGACGTTGGTCTGAATCACGCCACGAATGCTGATCATTTGCCGGGCATCACGCACAATCAGATCGCGGCGCAGGCGAAGTTTCAGTGGACGCCGAGGGGGTTGTATTTCTGAGGCTGGGATTTGGATGGATGAAGGCGGGAATCTATGTTGCACTGGGATGCGATCGATCAGTCATCCCCGCGAAGGCCGGAATCCATGTTCGACCGGGGTGCGACTGATGGCGGGACAACAGCCACGTAGAATGGATTCCCGCTTTCGCGGGAATGACGAAGC
>JBDTAZ010000285.1:0-13056 GCA_039924325.1 Gemmatimonadaceae bacterium | reverse complement strand
ATACAAAGCAGACCAAGATCAAGGCACGCACGATGCTTCGCATGGTCGCTGCGATCAATGGCGAGTATCTGACCAAACTACCGACGCGGTTGCAACCACCGATTGTTGTTTCGTGCGCAACCTGTCATCGCGGTCTCACGGAGCCTCGTCAACTCGAACAGGTTGTGCTCACAGCATACGACTCTGCGGGCGCAGATTCCGCGATGGCGTTGTACCGGAACTTGAGAACGCGGTATTACGGATCTGGCTCGTACGACTTCGGTGTGGCTCCGCTTGCAGAGGTTGGTGGCGCACTGCAGCAGCGTAGCCGCACAGCCGATGCGCTCAAGTTCTACATGTTGAATCTTGAGTTCGCTCCAACATCGGGCCCTGCATGGAGTGCGGCTGCCGGTGGGCAGCTCGCTTCTGGCGATACCGCTGCCGCAATCAAGAGCTACGAGAAAGCAGTCTCGTTGAATCCCAACGATCGCCGCGCTGCTCGCGCTCTTCAGATGCTAAAACCGAATAAGTAAATAAGTAATAGTCGTCGGCACGGAGCTAACTGCATCCGTGGCGAAAGAAAGGGATAGGACGACGGTGCAACCCACGCAGCTCGAAGAGGTTGCATTTGCCACGGACGCCGCGTGGAACAAGTGGCTGGACATAAATCACGCTACTTCGGCCGGCGTCTGGATCCTGATCGGCAAGAAGGCATCCGGCATCAAGTCAGTGTCTCACGCCGAGGCGCTGGAGATAGCGTTGTGTTACGGCTGGATCGATGGTCAGCGCAAAGCCCGCGACGAAACGACATTCCTCCAGAAGTTTACGCCGCGTCGATCCAGAAGCATCTGGTCACAGATCAATCGTGACAAGGCGATAGCACTGGCGGCGAGCGGCAAGATGCGAGCTTCGGGCGCTTTGGAGATGGATCGCGCAAAGAATGACGGCCGTTGGGACGCGGCATACGCGCCGCAGGCACAGGCGCAAGTTCCACCAGACCTGCAGGCAGCACTCGATTCGAACAAGAAAGCCGCCAAGTTCTTCACAACGCTATCAAGCCAGAATCGATACGCAATTCTGTTTCGAATTCATAGTGCGAAACGCGCTGACACACGCGCTCGGCGAGTTGCGGAGTTCGTAGGCATGCTGGCGCGACATGAGACGTTGCACTGAGATGACTATGTAGTGCAACTACCGCAGCGCATTCCACACCAGTGGATACGTCGACATGCTCTGTCCGCGGTACTGCGGTCTGAAACCGAACAGCACGACATGCCCCTTGCCGCGCTTTACGTCCACCATGGCAGCCTTGCCATTGATGTGATCCGCGCCGAGCAACCAGCCAGAAAGCAGCGGATCTCCTTGTGCGGGATACCGAGCAACGATCGTGACACGTGAAGGATCGGTTGCTTCGAAGGCAGGACTTCCTTCGAACCAGACCGCAGGCTCAGGTGCTGTCATCCCGGCCGCAAGCGGGTTTGCACGATCAAACTCGACGCGAAACAGCGAGCCCGGTGCGTAGAAGTCGTTCGGGCGTAAACCAGCGAGCACGTTCTTGACTGGAAGCGATAGCGCCTCGATCGCGTAGTTGCTGGCCGCGTTGAACGCGACGAGAGTACCACCGGCATCGACGAACGCCGCAAGCTGTTTGGCGCCTTCATCACCAAGACCGCCCTTGAGCGAGTCGGGGTAGTTGCCGCGCGCACCGTTGGATATCTGTCGCTCATTCTGATCCGGCAGCACGATCGCGTCGAATCGCGACGCGAGATTACCGGCGCGAATATCCTTGTCCGTGATCATCTTGTACGGAACGTCGTACTTGTCGAACACCCAGCGAGTCCAGCCTTCGTCCATCGACGGCGCCCAGTTCTGAAACATCGCTATACGACGTGTCTTGTTGTTGCTCAAACCCTTGGCAATCCACGGAAAGACACGCACGGGAGCTAGCGGCGTCGAAGCAACAGTTACGGAGTCGCGCACAAACGAGACGTTGAACCCGTAAAGCAACGGAAGCGTCTGTGCAGTGACGTCGTAAGGACGCTTTGGTGGACCACCCGGATATTCGAAGAGATTGGCATAGTGCTGGTTCTCCAACAACGTCTTGGCGAAGGCGGCATACGGCTGTGCTGTGTAGATGATGTAGCTACCTGCAGGAAACTGCTTTCCGTCAGCCGAGAACGCTGAACTCGAGCGGCGCACATCAACCTGACCACGCTGCAGAATGTTGAGTGCCGCATTGATCGCAGTGTCACGCGCAGCTTCTTCCGGGATGACAATTGTTGCTGGCCAATCCTCTCGGCCTGGCGCACGATTTCCCATTACAGCGTTCTGCTCGACCTGCGAATAAGTGCGCATCCACTCCGTGTGATCCGCAGCACCCTGTGTGAGCAGCGCCATTGTCGCCGCGGTCTGATAACGAACGATATCACCGATCGTCCACTTTCCTCCAGGCCACGTGGTGAGGAAATCAACGCCGGATTTTTTTGGGTCGACGTTGTAGCCCGGACGCAGCGAGTCGAACGATACGGTGATTGGCGATGCGAGATTCGCGCTAGCGGTTTCCGTCAGGATGCGAATTGCGCCGTGATAATGTTGATATGCGCGCGCCGGTGTCCACGCGTCGTACGATGTGTTGTTGGCGATGCCTCGGAATCCGTCCGAAGTCAGGCGCCACGTCATCGCCTTGCCCATCTGCGCGACGCCAGCCATCAGGATGGGATCGATGTTCGGCTCGATCGGATCCATGTACGGCGGAATGAAGAGTCGCGTTCCGTTTGCGCCCTGTTGGTGGATGTCATTGACGATCGCCGGATGCCACTGACTGTACAGCGAGTCGATGACCATCTGCGTCTCGACCTGCGTGAACGCATACCAATCACGATTGTCGTCGTGGCCGGTGTAGTGATGATACAGCACCGGCGGACCGCTCCCTTCCCACGCGGTTCCCATGGAACGGGCGTACCAGTCGTGCACGATGTCCACGCCATCGGGATTGAGCGACGGAACCAGAATCACAATCGTGTTGCGCCGAATCAATTGCGCATTCGCATCCTCTCCGCCAACGAGCTCCTGCGCGAGAACCATCGGTGTCAGTATCCCGCCGACTTCGGTCGAGTGAATGCTGGAGGTCACGAGAATGACGAGTTTGCCGTCAGCGTGAAGCGTTGTGACCTGGCCGGGAGTCGTGAGACGCGGATCCGCCAGCAACCGCTGGATGTTTCGGTAATGCGCCAGATTGGCAATTGTCGCGGAGTCGCCGATATAGGCGGCTAGAAACGGTCTGCCGAGGGTGGTCTTGCCGAGTGTGTGGACCTGAATCCGCGGCGAGGCCTTTTCGAGCGCATGGAAGTAGGCAACGACCTGCTTCCATTCGGGAAGCTTCCGATCGGTTCCCGGCACGAAGCCGATCACCGAGGCGGGAGTCGGAACGGCTCGGCTGCCGCTCTGCGCCAAGACCGACGCTGGAGCACTCAACGACAAGACGGCGACCGCGGAGAGCATCGACACGAGTGAAGTGCGCACCATTCCAGAGCTCCAGTTGGCAGGATCCGGACGCGAATCCGGGTAAGATCGGACCCCTTGGGATGGCGGGACCGGAGGCAGGAATATAGGCCGGCACGGTCGCCGGGCCAGAGCCGGCCAAAAACAGTGTCTCCCCCCGGGAAAATACCCATTGCGATGGCCCCTTTGACTGTTTATACATTCCTGGTGAATAAAATTACAGTCGGCGTACTGGGTGCCTCGGGCTATGCAGGTCGGGAGCTTTGCGACCTCGTGGCTCGGCATCCGGCTATGGATCTGGGGTTCGCGTCAGCGAATTCTCGGGCCGGGGAGCGAGTGCTCGCCGGGGGCCGTTCCATAACGCTGATCCCGACGGACGACGCAAGGCTGGACAACGCCGACCTGGTTTTTTCGGCGCTGCCGCACGGTAGCTCCGCATCGTGGGTCGAAGCAGCCGCGTCGGCCGGCGCCAAGGTCGTGGATCTGTCCGCCGATCGTCGGCCGGGAAACGCACCGTGGCAGCGCATCGAAACCGTTCCCTACGGATTGACGGAATTGATGCGTCCGGAACTGCTCGACGCGGACGTCGTTGCAAACCCGGGCTGCTACCCGACCGCTATCCTCATCGCGCTCGCACCGTTGCTTGCTCGTTCGCTTGTAGTAAAAGGTGCGACGATCAACGTGAGCGCCGCGAGCGGAGTCACGGGTGCCGGCTTCACGCCAAAGCCCGAGTTGATGTTCGCCGAGGTCGCGGAGGATTTTCGAGCATACGCAGTTGGCAACGAGCATCGGCATCTGAACGAGATGCGGGCGGTTGTCGCCAACCTGGGTGGCGACAACGACATTCTCTTCACGCCGCATCTACTTCCAGTCGCGCGTGGGATTCTGGCGACAATAACCGTTCCGATTACCGAGCGGTTGACGAATCCCATCCAGCTCTGGCAGGAGATGTACGATCACGAACCGTTCATCGAGGTAAGTGATACGGCGCCATCGTTGCGCGACGTCGTGCGGCGGAACGTAGTGCGCCTGAGCGTTGTGCATGCCGCCAACGTGCGTCAGCCGACGCTTGTCATTGTCGCGGCCATCGACAATCTCATGAAGGGCGCGGCCGGTCAGGCAATCCAGAATGCGAATCTCATGCTCGGACTCCCCGAAGTCACGGGACTCCCTTCATGACAATATCTGTGAAGCGGGTCGTGAAGATCGGCGGTCGCGCACAGTCTGCGGACACACTTGCGTCGAGCATCGCGTCCGCGTGGAAAGCAGACCCAGCCATGTGCATCGTACACGGCGGCGGTGACGAGATATCGGCGTTGCAGCGCAAGCTTGGTGGCGAACCACGCTTTACGGGTGGTCGGCGCGTGACAACGGCCGCGGATCTCGAAATAATCCGGATGGTGCTCTCGGGCGTCGTGAACAAGCGACTGGTCTCGCAGTTCAACGCCGCTGGGGCGCGGGCAATCGGCCTATCTGGAGAGGATGCGGAGCTCATCTCTGCACAGCCGCTCGGCATCTCCGAATTTGGCTTTGTTGGAATGCCCGTGAGCATCAACACTACGTTGATAGAGACGCTCTGGCTCGCCGGGCTGTTGCCTGTCGTTTCGCCGCTTGCGGCGAGCGCAGAAACTCCAGGAACCGCTCTCAACGTGAACGGCGACGATGCCGCCGCGGCACTCGCCGTCGCGCTTGGTGCCGACGAGCTGCTGCTCATTGCCGACGTCGATGGAGTGCGCGATTCGTCGGGGCGAACCATTGATGAGCTGGACATGGAAGAAGCGCGTGCGCTCATAGCGTCGGGCGTGGCGGAAGGTGGAATGGCAGCCAAGCTCGAAGCGGCGCACGCTGCTCTCGCCGGCGGTGTCCAGTCTGTGCGGATTTCCGATCTTGCCGCATTGGAGAATTCCAGCCGCGGCACTCTTGTAACGCTCGCGACGGTAGGTGCACGGTGACGACGATGACTCTTCCAATAATGCAGATAGCCAGCGCCAACGATGGGTCGGCGGCTTCCGCGACACCACCCGCTATTCTCGGGACATACAAGCGTCCGCCCGTTGAAATGGTGCGCGGCAATGGCGTCTATCTATACGACGAAACCGGGAAGATGTATCTCGATTTTGCGAGCGGGATTGCGGTGAACGCACTTGGCTACAATGACGCCGGCATCGCGAGCGCGATCAACGACGCGCTGCAAACCGGGTTGCTGCATACGTCCAATCTCTACCGCACGCGGCCTGGCGAGGAGCTGGCGCAATTCCTGGTTGACAACTCCTTTGCGTCGTCGGTGTTCTTCTGCAACTCAGGAGCGGAAGCAAACGAGGGTGCGTTCAAGTTTGCGCGCAAGTTTGGTCGCAGCATCTCACCCGAAAAAGTCGGGATAATCTCCTTGCGTGGTGCGTTTCACGGCCGGCTGTTCGCATCGCTCGCCGCGACCGATCGGCCGGCTTATCAGGCACCGTTTCTGCCCTTGGCACCTGGTGTGTCGATTGTTGAGCGCACAATCGAGGATCTCGCCGCCGCTCTCGACGCGCGCACCATCGCAGCTGTTATTGTGGAGCCGGTGCAGGGTGAGGGCGGAGTGCGCGTAATTGATCATGCGCTGCTCGCAGATCTGCGTGCTCTGACTCACGAGCGCCGGATTGCGCTCATATTCGACGAAATCCAGTGTGGTTTTGGTCGTACCGGAACATTGTTCGCGTACGAACAGACCGGTGTTGTCCCAGACATGATCACTGTTGCAAAGCCGATGGCTGGCGGTTTGCCGATGGGCGCGGTTTTGATGAGCGCCGAAATCGCAGCTGTAATGAAGCCCGGTGATCACGGCACCACGTTCGGTGGGGGGCCATTCGTGGCGAGTGTGGCATTGCACGTTGTGAACCGCCTCGCCGACCCTGCATTGCTGGAGCATGTGCGCGACAATGGCGAGTGGTTTGGCGAGGAACTGCGTGCAATGATGCGGCGCACTGGGCGTATCCGTGCGGTTCGCGGAATGGGCATGATGTGGGGACTGGACGTCGTCGAACCAGCGGCCGGCGTAGTAGCGCGCGCCATGGACGCCGGGATGCTGATTCTTTCTGCGGGCGAGTATACGCTTCGCCTTTTGCCACCACTCGTCATCACGCGTGATGAGCTGCAGGATGGACTTGATTGTCTTGAGGAAGTGCTGAGATGACAACTGAACTTTCGACTGCGATAACCCTGCGTCACGCGCGGGTATCGGATATTGACGGAATCGTATCGCTCGTGAATGGATATGCCGCCGAGGCGATCATGCTCTATCGCTCGCCGGAGTCGGTGCGCGCAACGCTGCACGATTTTGTAGTTGCCGTCGATGCGGACGGAACAGTAATGGCATGTGGTGCATTGAAAGAGTATTCGCCGTCGCTCGCCGAAGTTGCATCCGTAGCCGTGGCGCGCGAAGCGCACGGACTCGGGCTTGGTACCGCAATCGTGGGCGAGGTAGAGCGTCTTGCTCGTAAGCGCGGTGTTGATGATCTGTTTGCGCTAACGTTGACGCCGAAGTTCTTCGAGCATGCTGGCTATATCATTGGCGATCGCGCGTTGTACCCGGAGAAGATCCGGCGCGACTGTCTCAAATGCCCGCGCAGGATTCGCTGCAACGAATACTGTGTTGTGCGTTCCGTACAGGAAGCGATCGCGGTGGCTGCATAGCCCGACGCAGGCGTCCGTTTCTGCCGGCCCGGCTGCAACCTGCTAAGATTCGGTATTCCGAACGAGGTTCCACATGGCTGAATCGACACGCACAACACCCGCGCACGCGGACTACGGACTCGACGCGCCGGGCATAATCCGCACGCTAGCAATATTCGGGATCCTGTCTCTAGTCGCCGCATTCACGTGGCCGCGGCTGACATCTGCGGTACCAGTGATGCAGCACATCGCAATTCGCCCGTCGTTGCTATGGATGGGTTGGGCGTTGCTTGCTGGATCCGCGCTGATGATCGCGAGCAGCAAGTGGGGGAAACTTCGCGCGCGCGATAGTCTCCTGAATCGTTTCCAACTCGCTGGAAATGAAACCGTACTGGACGTAGGGTGCGGCCATGGCCTCTTGCTGATCGGAGCGGCTAAACGGGTGCCGGCAGGCAAAGCGATTGGAGTCGATCTCTGGTCGCAAGTCGACCAGAAGGACAACTCATCAGCCGCAACGATGGCGAACGCGCGAACCGAAGGAGTCGCGGATCGCGTGGACGTGCGCGATGGTGACATGCGCGCACTGCCGTTGGACGACTCCAGCGTCGACCTCGTGGTTTCGTGCTTGGCGATCCACAACGTGTCCGGCTCATCGGAGCGACGAAAGGCTATTCGCGAGATAGTACGCGTGCTGAAACCGGGCGGCCGCGTGGGGATCATCGACATCGCCCATGTTGGGGAATACGTCGACGAGTTTCGCAAGGCTGGCATGAGTTCGGTGAACACTCACGGAATCATGCCATGGATATATCCGCCCACCAGAGTAATGACGGCTATCAAGTAGCGCACGTCGTCTAACTGTTGTCTGCGATAGTCTCCAGTTCTTCCCACCGCAGCATCAATTGAGAAATTTCGGCTTCCAGCTCCTTGAGCCGGGTAGTGGCCGCGCTTACAGCAGAACCGTCACGCAGGAATGCTGGATCCGCAAGTGAAGTGTATAGCTGCTCACGCTCGGTTTCGCACTTGACGATGTCGTCCGGTATTGCCGTGAGTTCGCTGGTTTCTTTATACGTAAGCCGACGCTTCCGTGCCTGGGGGGCAACGGTCGCATTGCGCTTGGGCGTTGGGGTGGCGGGCACGTCGCGCGGCGGCACTTTCCGTTGGCGTACCCAATCCGAGTAGCCACCAGCGTACTCGTTGACCCGCCCGCCGCCTTCGAAGACGAGCGTGCTGGTGACAACATTATCGAGAAAAGCGCGATCGTGGCTAACAACGAGTAGCGTGCCACTGAACTCGAGCAACAGTTCTTCAAGAAGATCCAGCGTTTCGATATCAAGATCGTTGGTCGGCTCGTCCATTACGAGCATGTTGAATGGCCGGGTGAACAATCGGGCAAGCAAGAGTCTGTTGCGCTCACCGCCGGACAGCGCACGAACCGGTGCGCGCGAGCGGTCCGGTGCAAAGAGAAAGTCTTCCAGGTAGCCGAGCACGTGCTTGCGCGCCCCGCCAACTTCGATGAACTCTGCCCCATCGCCAACACTGTCGAGCACGCTGCGATCCGGATCCAACTGCTCGCGAAGCTGGTCGAAGTAGGCAATCTGTAATCCAGTTCCAAGGCGAATCGTGCCGGAATCCGGAGTCAACTCCCCGAGCAACAACCGGAGTAGTGTCGTCTTTCCCGAGCCGTTGGGGCCAATCAGTCCAACACGATCGCCGCGCATGACTGTCGTCGAGAAATCGCGAACTATCGCGCGTTCACCACGCGCAAATGATATTCCGCGAGCCTCCACAACCAGTTTCCCGGAACGATCCGCTTCCTGCGCTTGCAACCTTGCGGTGCCAGTCCGTTCGCGGCGCGAACTGCGCTCCACGCGAAGTGCTTCGAGCGATCGGACGCGCCCTTCATTGCGGGTGCGACGAGCCTGAATGCCTGTGCGAATCCACACTTCTTCCTTCGCCAGCCTCTTGTCGAACTCGGCCCACTCTCGCTGCTCGTTCGCCAATGCGGCTTCCTTTCGAACGAGATACGTATCGTAGTCAGCACCCCAGTCAACCAGTCGACCGCGATCGAGCTCGACGATTCGAGTTGCAACACGCCGAAGGAACGCGCGATCGTGCGTGACCAGGACGAGAGTGATTCGACGATCTATCAGGAAAGACTCCATCCACTCGACTGCTTCAACATCCAGATGATTTGTCGGTTCGTCGAGTAGCAGGACGTCGGGCTCGGCAATCAATGCGCGAGCGAGCAGCGTCTGGCGTTTACGGCCTCCCGACGCGTCCGCGAATTGTGCGTCACCGTCCAGGCCGAGATGAAACAGCACAGTCTCCACACGTGTCTGCACCTGCCAGGCGTCCGCGGAGTCGAGCGCGTGGTGCAGCCGGTCGAGATTGCGGAGCGCGCTCGGGCCACCGCCGGCCGCCACCTCGTGGCTCGCGGCGTGATATCGCGACAGCAAGCGCCCGGTGTCGCCGAGTCCAGCCGAGACGACGTCGAAGATCGTACCGATCAGATCCGCGGGAATTTCCTGTTCAAGACGCGCGACGGTAGTGCCCGTCTGGCGCACCACTTCGCCAGAGCCCGGGGCAATGGTACCGTCGAGGAGCTTCATGATCGTGCTCTTGCCGGTGCCGTTTCTCCCGAGCAGGCAGACCCGCTCGCCGCGCTCGACCGTAAAGCTGGCGTGATCAAGTACGGGCGGCCCGCCGAAGGCGATACTGACGTCCTGCATCCCAAGGAGCGCCATTATGCTGTCTGTTCCAGGTTCGGGTTTCTCAAGACTGAAGATTAACAAGTAAATTGGGTTCCATGCCGCTCTGGCCATACCTACCCACGCTTCAGCGAATCGCGCTGGCACTTGCTATCGGTTTGTTCGCCGGTCTGGAGCGCGAGCATCGGGGCAAGGAAGCCGGCCTGCGGACATTTGCGTTTGTTGCGCTGATCGGCTGCACTGGTTCATTGCTCGGCGAGAACTTTGCGTTGCTCAGCATCGCACTCGTCGGTGTCCTGATAGTCATGCTCAACTTGCAGACCCTGCGCACGACGCAGGGGATGGAGCTGACCACTTCCGCGGCGCTCATACTCACCGTGCTCGCCGGCGCGCTCGCGGGAGAGGGACAAACCCTCACGCCGACCATACTAGCGGTGGTGACGGCGGCGCTTCTCGCGTGGAAAAAGCCACTTCATGAGTTCAGTCTTGGATTGACCGACTCTGAGCTGCGTTCCGCAATACTGCTCGCGATACTCGCGTTCGTCGTGTATCCGGTATTGCCTGCCGGTTTTGTGGATCATTGGGAATTGCTCGACCTGCGGGCGGCGTGGTTGATCGTGATACTTATCGCGGGCATCGGATTCGTCAACTACGTGCTGCTCAAGCTCTACGGTGCGAAGGGACTTGCATTCGCAGCATTTCTCGGCGGCCTTGTCAACAGTGCAGTGACTGTCACCGAAATGGCGCACAGGGATCGGGACAGTAGCGGTCGGCTCACGAGCGTCGCATACACCGGGATAACTCTCGCAACGGTTGCGGCAATCCTGCGCAACGCGGTGCTGCTCGCGCTGCTTGCGCCTGTCGTGCTGGTGAGTGCTTCACTTGCGTTCATACTGATGCTTGGCGCGGGAGCCACGCTCCTGATCGCGCGATATCGATCGCCTGGCGCCGCAACCACGGATTCGTCGCAGGCCGAACTACCAATCTCATCGCCCTTTTCCATAACGTCGGCACTGAAGTACGGGTTGATGTTTCTAGTTCTGCAGATTGCCGGTGTGCTGGCCCAGCGTTCCATGGGACCGGGCGGATTCTACTTCGTCAGTCTGCTTGGCGGCCTGATATCCGGCGCAAGCACCGTTGCCTCGGCCGCACTGCTCGCTGCGCACGGGACAATCTCAGCGCAGACGGCGGCTGTCGGATCAGTGCTCGGTACGGCGGTAGCCGTGCTCGTCAACCTGGTGCTGACCGCCCGCATATCCAGGGATACACCTTTGACCAAGCACCTTCAGTGGACGCTGGGAAGTATCGCCGCGCTCGGGCTTCTTGGTGTCATCGTTCAGGATGCACTGATCGCAATCATCAATCGGTTTTGAATTCGACGCTGCGCTCATTTTCGTTTCGCACCTCACACCACAGCGGCTCTGCCCGAGTCGGACGGTTTGAAACACCGCATGGTGCGGTAGAGACACCAGCCTTCATGCCCGTCGGTACCCACGGTGTCGTCCGAGGCCTGTCGATGGACGAAGTCGCCGCAGCTGGTGGGCAGATGATTCTCGCGAATGCGTATCATCTGTACCTGCGGCCCGGCGACATGATGGTTCGCGCGCTCGGCGGGCTTCATGAGTTCACCAGGTGGAACGGTCCGATGCTCACCGACTCCGGCGGATTTCAGGTCTTCTCGCTCTCCCGGCTTCGAACGGTAAGCGAGGAGGGAATCGAATTCCGGAGTCACATCGATGGTTCCCTCCATCAATACACGCCGGAAAACGTGATGCGGATCGAGCGCAACATCGGCGCCGACGTTGTCATGCAGCTCGACGAACTAATTCAGGGTGGGAGCGACGCATCTGCCGTGCGATCTGCGATGGAGCGTAGCCTTCGATGGTTGCGTCGCTGTCGAGTGGAGTTCGAACGCATTTCGGCGGATGGCCGCGCACCGCTTCCGGAGTTTGTGGTGCCGGAAGGCGCGCCGGAACTTGCAGATGATATTATGGCCCCGTATCAGGCGCTCTTTCCAATAGTACAGGGCGGTACGCGCCCTGAATTGCGTCGAGCCTCCGTGGCGGGGATCCTCGAGAGTGGCGACTGGAGCGGCATTGCGATCGGCGGACTGTCGGTGGGTGAGACAAAGGCGGATACGTATGCAATGCTGGAGATATGTAACCCTATTATTCCGAGTGCCGTTCCACGTTATCTGATGGGCGTTGGTTTTCCCGACGATCTAATCGAGGGAGTGCGACGCGGGATAGATCTGTTCGATTGCGTCGCACCTACGCGCATGGGGCGTGATGGCACCGCTTTCACGCCGGATGGAAAGCTACAGATCATGCAGAGCAGTCATCGCACGGACCGGAGGCCGCTCGTTGAGGGTTGTGCGTGTCCGTGCTGTACAGCGTACGATCGAGCGTACATGCGACACCTCTTTGCAAGTGAAGAGATGCTCGGCAAACGTTTGCTCGCGCTGCACAATGTGACGTTCCTGATCGATGTCATGAATGGTGCGCGCACCGCGTTGCAGAATGGTGAATTCGACACGTGGAGCGATGCGTGGCTTGCGCGTTACAGGCGGGGGTGACTGTTACGCGGGGCGGCTTGCAGCGAGGCCTCTGACCAGAGCATCGAGGCCAAATTCGAAACCGTCGGTTGCGTCGTCATCAAGCATCTGCGAAATGCCGTAGGAAAGATCCGGGTACGTATCTGCATCGGGCACAAATCCGGAGTCGATCGAAACACGGGCGGCTTCCGCACCAGACTGTTCCTCGATGACAGAGCCGACTACATAGTGACTCATGACCATCATCGCGCGAACTGCATCGTCTGCAGAAAAGCCAGCGTCGCGCATTGCTCGTACTCGGCTGTCCAGACTGGCATAAAGACTGGCGTCAGGTCGGGTCCCGGCATGCACCCGCGCACCGTCGCGATACCGCAGGAGAGAATCTCGGAAGTTGCGAGCGTTGTCCTTGAGTGTCTCGATCCAGGTGTCCGGCGTCATCGGTCCGGGCGGCACCCCCTCCTTCATCATCTGCGCCGCCATCTCATCCAAGAGATCGCGCTTGTTCTTGAAGTGCCAGTAGATGGCCGGCTGCTTGACGCCCAACCGCTCGGCCAGTCGCCGAGTCGTGAATGCATCGAGCCCGACCTCGTTCAGCAGGTCCAGGGCGCTTCGTACGATCTCGTCACGACCAAGTCCCATTTTCATCGTTCCGGCGGCCTC
>JBDTAZ010000284.1:0-9764 GCA_039924325.1 Gemmatimonadaceae bacterium | reverse complement strand
GCACGGCGGCGGCATCGCGATTGTCGGTCACAACCTTGTGGCGCAGATGCGGTATCGTGTTGTAGACCGATAGCTCGACCATCTTCGGATCGACCATCAGGAACCGCAATGTGCGCGGTGTGTGACGGTACAACAGACTCGTTATCAGCGTGTTGACGCATACCGACTTTCCCGATCCGGTCGCGCCAGCAATCAGCAGGTGCGGCATCTTGGCGAGATCGCCTACCACCGGCCGGCCAGCGAGGTCCTTCCCGAGCGCGATCGGAAGCGCGGCTCGCGCATTCTGGAAGTCTGGAGAATCCAGCAGTTCGCGGAACATCACCATCTCGGGCACAAGATTGGGAACTTCGACGCCGACGGCTCCCCTGCCCGGAATGGGTGCAACAACCCGTATGCTCTGCGCGCGCATCGCGAGTGCAAGATCATTTGCGAGATTCGCTATCTGACGCATCTTCACAACAAGCGCGGGCTGGACGATGTTGAACAGGCAACGCTGGAGTGGGTGGCATGGTTCAACACATCCCGCCTACTTAAACCGCTCGGCTAACTTCCGCCAGCGAAGTATGAAGCACAGTTTCAAGAATACCTTCCGGAACTCCAGATCGCAACAACTGCGGCTGGAGCGCTCAAATAACCGAGCCTCCAATGAACCCGGGGCGATTCAAAGCGCCGATTGGGCACTATCTAACTGAAAGGCGAACCAACTGATACCGTGAGTCGCGATCTTCTCTGATTCCAATAATCCAGCGATTTGAGACATCAACGACATGGATGTCCGCCGGAATACCGATTTCCCGACTGACAGCGCCGTCAGAATCCAAAATTGTCCATAGTTGCGTGCCCGTGGTAGCAGTATGTGCTAACCAGACTCGACCTTCACCGCTTACAACGACTTGGCTGATCGCCGGGAGGCTATCGGGAACGTATAATACCTCACGTATAGCGCGGCGAGCGTTCGCGACACTACCATAAGCTGCAACGACTACGGAAGTCACGAGTGATGATTGAGCCATGCCAATAAGAGAATCGGAAATGGCAATGTGAGGAAAACTGAATGCCCGGTGCCACTTTAGCCGTCCCGAGCCATCGAATAGTTCGACGATCGTCGAATCGCCAACGCTACCGGTCGTATCGAACCGCTTAACACGTGCCATCCATGAGGAGTTGCTCGCGAGGTCGAACAGATCCGTTGACGTCCATGGCTGTGTTCCGACAAAAATATGTCCGTTGGGCATCGGTAAAATGAGCGCCAAATCACGCGCTGCAAGGCGAGTAATCTCGTGGGCGGTCGAATCGCCGCGAGAAGCTAGGGCTACTGCGCGCCCATCCCGCATGATCGTCCCGGTGGACGACAGTGAACCGCCCTCATCGAGCCATAAGTCTCCGCTCGGTGCAATCCCAGAAACTTCGAAATATGTTTCGACTGTCGGTGGCTTGACGGTGTTGGGAATCACGCCCGCAGACTTACTACCGTGTGCGAATAATGCCACTGATTTTGTTCCGACATCGGAAACCCACAAGGTGTCGCCGCGAACGCCAAGCGTGTATGGGCCGCTAAAGCGGCCGCCGTCATTAGCATGGATGACACGCACGCGGCCAAATGCACTGTCGAATGCTACTACCACACCTTGCGTAAGATCAATTGCATAGATCAACGAATCCATGCCAATAATTGCATTCCGGAATACGTCAGGCTGGAATTTAGTTGCACTTATAACGTGAGGCATGCCTTGCGCCTCGACGGCACCGCGCGGAACGACCGTGACAAGGCACAAGGCCGAGAGGACGCAATTGGCAAGCCTTGCACTACGTCGTGAGGGAATACCTATCGCTGGCACTGGGATAGTCATCGATATTACTTAGATAACAAGCGTCGCGGATTCAGCGCGGAGTTTTTGCGCGGTCGCAGTCGCATAAGAGCGTCCGATTATCACATTTCCGCACGTCCTTGTGACTTCGCCGCCCTGGAACGCCGTCGTTCGTACATTCAATCGAGTATTGCCCGATCGTCGGGAGTCCGCAGACGAGGACTTCAATGCGAGAGCCACTCGCTTCGCAACGCCGCGCATCGATCCATCGGGCGCGACGTCAATTCGTTCTGACGACATTGTAATCTCCGGACTGCAATAGCCTAGAGAGAAGTCGAAGTCGCACCCCGGATGCATATTCGTACATTCAAACCATCCCGCACCTCCATATACAACCACACAAAAATTTGCTGGATAGGCACAGTCCAAACAAACTTTGCTTCCCTGCGCGTTGGCGGCGGATGGGCTCGATGCAAGCCCGATGCCGATCGCGCCGACAAAGCAAAGCAGGATCCAAAGCGCTTTCATAGTGAATCTCCGGATAAGAAGTTAACGAACCCAGTGCCAGCGATAAATCACGATCTCCATCTTATCGACATCTCTAGCAGCGATGAGCGTCAATGACTTTGGGTTCGTGGCAAGTATACCCAGCGGCACACTTACGGATGATGCCCGCACGACATTACCATTCTTCGCGTACAAAATGATCTCGCGGTGATCACTCGTCGGGTCAGCAATCGTTTGAACAAATCCCGAATCGAGCGGCATCGCCGCCAAGCCAACCCAATATCGCATTGAATCTTGAACTGTCTGATTGATTGCACCTCCGGGAACAACTCGCTGACTCCAATCTCCTGCAGGTCGTCCACCGACGCTGCGCTGCCCAGTCGCGTCAACCCGTTCCCATTCGAAAGGCCATTGAAGCGATGAGAGCAGAGCGAAGCTGCCAACCGTGCGAAGATAGCCTCTGCGCAGCGACACCGGATCACCATTTCGTCCAGATGAGACAAGTACGCGACGGGTAGAACGGCGAAGCGAATCGAAATAATAGAGGCCCGAAACTCCATGTGTATCGACTCCCCCGATGAACCACCCGTCGTCGCCACGGGCGGCCGTCAGGATTTCGGCTACTCCAGCGGGAATTGGATAAACCTTCCGACAATCGCTATGCGGGAAAATCTGCCAAATGGCCCGGCTACGAGCGTCGACTATCTCAATCGCAGAATCGGCGCGTACAAACGCGGCGCCTACTGGCTCACCGACTTGATCGACACAGATGCGACTGGTTTGTGTACCTCTAGAAATGACGAGGCCAGGATGTGACCGCGACCAGTAAATCAGAGTTCCACCAACGGCAATGGTAGCGCCGTCGATTTGGTCGCCGCCAATTATGGGCACGACGCGCTCCTCTACAAGCTGCAAAGTCTCTCCGCGCGAGGGCGCGGCGGATTGCGCCACTAGTTTTTGAGAGCTGCAAGTGCACAGAATAAGGGGAATTATTCCGGCCTTAGCTATGCAAAAGAGTTGCCGCTGGCTCATTAGCAACATGCACCGCAGCCGTTAGCTTTTGCGGTGTGCAAAGAGGCGGCAAGATTGACGCGGACCAATGTATCCGCAATAGTCGCAAGCATACACCGTATGTGGCGACACAACCTTCGCGGCGGAGATTCGGGTATCGCGGGAAGGATTGCCGGCACTGCACTCTCTAATTTGCTCCTGCTCATTCGAACGTTCTCCTTAGATAGACGTGCCGCGCTCGACACAGAACATCGTCGCGCAGCACAACGCAGCCCGAAGGCCGATGCCGTGGTCGCATGCTCATGCCCCTCGGCGCTGCCAAAGTCGGCAACGCACTGTATTGCGAAGCGGAGTGCCTCACGTCTGCTCTACCAGTGGCAATAAATACGGCCTAAGTAACCGCAAACGTCCGATATGATGAAGCATTGACAGCCGTTAGTGCGGGGACGGCGGAGCGCGCAGAAACCATGCAGGCTCGACCGGCATCCCATGTTGCAAACGATACGACATCCTGCGGTCTGAAGATCGAACCTGCGTGCGCAGAGCGGGTTGTCCACTTGCGTCACGGCGCTGATCGCCCCGACTGCAAGCGCCTAACTCAAGCGCGTGTGTTTCGTCGTACCGCCACCTGTAAAAGAGTTTGATGAACCCGCAACGCAACCACGAGGAACGGTACCACGCAACCCACAGCCCTCACAATGACAAAACAGCGCGATTCCGGACAAAATCACGAAGTGCGCGGCCCTAAAAGGCGACTGCTGAGGTCGATTTCACATAGGTCAGCAGCGTACTCAAAACCGCGGACGCCTATTGCCCTTAATGATGTGCCAGCGAGACAGGTTGCGATTCGGTTTAGGCGCCGCGGATCGACCCTCACGGCTATCGCTGCCCGATCCCACGCGCCTTCGAACCCCTTCCGCTGCGCCGCTCGCATGAGAACCATCCAGCGAACGAAGTCCTCCAGCCGAAAGTTGGCATCAGGTTGGACCGCCCCCTTCCAGGCCCGTGTCATCGTCCCGGATTGACGTCCTGCAAGCGACGAAAGCTCCGCGACAGAACGCACAGGCGGCGAAGCCAGCACGGCGCGCACGAGTACCGTGCGCAACGTATATGGTATTTGGCTCGCCTCGCCGATGCGGCGGGCAAGCGCATCGAAGAACGCGGCGTTGTTCTCGCGGTGGAGTGCTTCTGCCAGGTCCAGGTGAATGTCTGCGGACCAGACGATCTCCCTGATTCCTGCGGTCGCGAGCCTTCTGGCGCTTTCGGCATCCTTGTCGGTAACCACGACGAACGGTTCCCGCGGGAATCGGCGGCGAAACTGCACCATCCGATCGAGCTCCTCGGTCGTTAAATGAGGAATGATCGCTAATAGTGGAACAGCCCGATGCATGAGCAACTCGATGTCATCCCACGTCCGGCAGTCATGAATGATCCTCCACGAACGCAGCGCATCCCGGGCGCGCGCTGCGAGCGGCACTGATGTAGAGTATAGAGCGACTTTTGCGCCCTGCAAGATCTTCCCATCGGGGCGAGCCACCGATTCACACAACAGACAGCCACACAGGAAACCCTCCATTCGAGTGAAATCGCCTGATTCGCTCGGTCGAGTGCCAATGACATGACTCTGAAGGGGGAAGTTAGAGCGGGAAGTTAGCGCCGATAGTGCGCATTCCAGCCAATTTACTGCGATTCCCAGCCAAAATCGCAACCGTATGCATATCGCGAAGCCCCGGAAACCCGCCTGTTTCACTCCGCGTTGCTTCTAGATATCGCACGCTTTCAGATCAGTGGCGCACCGGTACGCATCTCACTGCGCGAAGATAAGTCCGCCCTTCAGCGGTCGCTTTGTATTGACCACCAGGTTCACGGTGTACGGCACCAACTGCAACTGAATCAGCGTCAAAATCGCGCGCATCGTCGGCGACTCGGCACGCGCCAGCGCCCACACCCGAGTAGTCGCCGCGTCCACATGGTGCAGCGCTTCCACCGCGTCAACGTTATCCGGGAGGCCGACGAGATATTCGCCGATTGAAGTCCACACGCTGTCAACTCGTGGCCGGTATCTCTCATCGGCGAGCGTGAGCGCGTTTACCTGGTCCGGCGACAGCAGCAGCGAGTCAGCCTGCTCGAGCACCAGGCGGTAGATGTCGGGCACCGTTCTGCCGTACTTGAGCCTGAGCGCACTCGCGCTGAGCCGAGGTCCCTTGCGGCCGGCGCGGCCGGGACCGAGCCACTTGTCGAGCTGCTGCGCCTGCAGTGGCTTGGCGAGATCAAGCTGAATGTCCAGAGTTATACGGAACGGATTCCTGTACGCAATGTTCGCGACGCTGCTGGTGCCGAATCGGTGATTCACGGCGTATTTGTACCGCAGCGCGACAGGGTCGAATCCGGTGACGCGTAGCAGAACTGGATCTGGAATCGAAGTCAGTCCCCACCCTCGCAGGTGGCTCGCACCGTGGAGCAACTGGTCCACGCCGCTGATCGCATTACTTATGTCGAGCGCCGCCCATGCTCGTCCGCTCGTCCCGGGAATTGCGTTTCCGAAGCTCACACGCATGTTGAGCGTCTGCGACCAAGGCCCTCGACAACTGTTCGCTCCAGCCGGCCGTCCGAGTTGCGATGACAAACACTTCGCAACTCGGCTGTCGCCTGAAGCGAGCAACGCGGCGATACCGGAGGCGACGGCGGCGTCGGGAGCAGTAGCGGGATTGAATATGAATGCTCGATCGTTCGCAGAACCGTCGCCATTGATGTCGCCCCCTACGATCGGCGTGAACGGAAGACCGGATGTCGCGTTGCCATATAGTGTGAACGTTATCGCCAGCGGCCGATAGTAGTACGAGAACTGGAGCTGAAGCTGATTGCGAATGTCAAACAACGCTGGCGACCAGCCTCGCTCCAGCGGATTGCCGAAAGTCGTATAATCGAAACCATTTCCGAACTGCCGCACTCCGCTCAAGGCCCAGCTCGCCCGGAAGTAAAATGGATCGGGATTCACAGACCGCGGGCTAACACTGAATACCAACTGGCGCGCTACAGACTTCGCATCGGATTGGTTGCTCGTTACGGTAGTAAACGCGTCGTCCCGCCGCGACCCGATCGAGGTCAGTGCGCCGCTCGTCCCTACGATGTTCGACGCAGGCACGAAGACGGGTCGACGGTCCTCGTCCGGCAGATGAAACTGCGGCGCACCGTTGAAGTTGAGGTCAGTCGATCCCGGCTGGTGGAGGTTGAGCGAATATGTGCCCTGTGCCGAGAACGTGAACCACGGGAATTGCGGAAGCCACTCAAGACTTGCGCGCCAACTCTCGGGCGCGGCGTAGTGCGGATCGAACAGCGATACGGTACCGCCTGATTGGATTAAGCCGCGGCCTGCATCCACCGGTGCGCCGTCTGAACCAGCGCACCCGTCAGGAATCGGTGTAGAGCCATTTGCGTAGCCGGGCCAATTTGGAGTCGGGACAGCGGAGCCTACGCATGAAATAGTGTTGCTTGATGATGTTCCGGTAAACCGTATTGCGCGATCGATGAGCGTCACCGGCAATGCGCCGCGGAACAGCCCAATCCCGCCACGAATCGCGCCGCCAGGCTTGTTGAGAACGGTGCCCCAGGGACCCTGACTGCCCTTCCCCCCAAAGGCGCCGCTCTGTGAATAGATCCATGTGAAACCAAGTCGGGGACTTATGCCGATTGTGCTTGGCACGCCATTGTTGCGCACGCCAAATGCGCGCGAGACTTCCGGGTTCGCTCCGGGAGTGGAGAGATACCGATTGCCGTCCAGGCGCAACCCGTACAGGAATTGAATCGAGCGGGACGCATACCAGTGATCCCCCAGCGAAGCGTAAGCTGTCCATTCATCACCGGAGCTGGCCCGTGTATCCAACGATCGCAAAAACGACACTGGTCGATTCGCAGCGACATCGGCGATGGACGTGTAGTCGAAGCGTCCAAATCGGTTGCCAGAAGCCGCCCTGGAAAAGCCATCGAGCCGTGTGCCGAGCGACAGCTTCACCGCATGATGGCCTCCGCGTGGCAGCCAGCTAGTTTGGTTGATAGTCTCCCAGCTCCAGTCTCTCGCATCACTGGCGAGTCCTCCGTCGCCGCCGAACGCAGCATACGCGAACTCCTGCTGCGCGCTAACACCGCTGGTTGGAACCAAGACGATTCCCTGCGGAATGAACGAGTTCGGAACGGTCTTCTGTCGCCCCACCGTCACGCCGGTCTTGGTCTCGTTCAGGCCCGAAGTACCGCTGAAATAGACAGATCGGTTCGCATAGACGGCAGCAATATCGTTTTCGTCGTGACCGAGTTGTCCGCGAGTCGCCGTAGGTGCGGCGCCGACCCCCACGCCGCGGTGCGTCCGACCATAGCCTGTAATCCCCCATGCCTGTCGCTTCCACGGCGTATGATCGATTCGGCCGAGCAACGTGACATCGGTCGATTGGTCCGGCGCTCCATCTCTCGCCATTGCAATTGGAAGCCCGGCGTCACCGATAGCGCTTACCAGAGCGCGCGCCGAGTCAGGCGCCATTCCGGACGCGCCGAGCATGGCCGGGTCGTCGTTCTCGAGCGTTGACCGACGCGCGACGCTCCTGGACACGTCAGCTGCGACGTTATAACTGTACCGATCTGGGACGAGCTCACCGGTGCTTCCGACACTTCCGACGACGCGCGTGAATCTGTCGCCGCCGCCGCTCGCGACCGGATCGTTCGCCTGGGCGAATGGTGCGTCGACGGCGATATGGCCTTGGGCTTCATTCCACTCGCTGCCAGGAATCAATTCCACCGCTACTTGTGCTCCGCCAAACCCGCCACGCGAGGGATCGTAGGTCGACGATGCGACGTGCGTCTGAACGTGCGCGTCACGGGGGAGCTTTGCTCCTCCGAACGCCATGCCATCGAGCGTCGCCGAATTCTGATCGGAGCCGAGACCCAGAGTGGAGGCACCGTTCGGAGTGCTCAGGATTCCCGGAACCGTGCCAGCGACCGCAGCGAGATCGCCTTGCTGATCTGGTGTCAGCGCGCTGTTGACACCATCGGCAATCACTTCACCGGAACCAGGATCGATCCGCGCGAAATTCGAGCGACTCAGCGATGGCCGCTGGGCCTGGACGTTCACAGTGCTGAGTGTGGGAATACTGGCGAGCTCTACATTGACTGTCAGAGCCGTATCGCTCGCTGTCGTCACGCGCGTCCGAAATGGACGATATCCAATGGCCGAGGCGCTGAGGAGATAGTCGCCCGTCGCGGGGGAAATGCGAATGGAGTAGCATCCTGTCGTAGCAGTCGTATCGCGCTCGACGTGGCGATCGGGAGCTCGCGTGACCGAGATTGCAGCGCGACTCACAGCAGCGCCATTTTTCGTCGATACGCAGCCGCGGATTATCTGCGATTCCCGACCCTGCGCGCCAGCGTCCCCCGCGAGGAGAAGGCCCGCTGCGTAGATACAGGCGCGCGGGAGCACGGGCGATCGCTTGAACACGAGGCCAGGCCTCTACTCCATCCACCTCACATCTTGAAGTGGGTAATGACCACCTGAAGCGCCCGTGGCAGCAGCGCCCCTGCCGGAACGGTTTTGATTTCCAGTGATTCCACCTTGCTGTCGAATTCCTCGTACTTCGCCCTGAGCTTGTCGTTATCCTCACGCCCGCCATGCGTCGCGTCGATGAGTTTCCCATCTGCTCCGACGACGACGAAGAGCGTCCCCGGATCCGCCGTGTCGCTCAACACCGAGGGGAAGAATTTCTCGATCGCAGCGCGAGCAAGCACTGTTGTAGCGGAGCTGTCTCTCGTGGCAGCCACTCGCTTCACGGGCAACGACGTTTGCGCGTGAGCAGGCGATCCGGACCACGCGACAAAAGCCACGGAAACGCCTACCAAATACCGGAATCCTCGCGCCATGGTTTGTCTCTCCGAGTGGAAGAAATTGATTCGCGACGGATCATGGACCTGATCGAGCCGTCGTGGCGTGCCGGAGGAAATTGAACGGCACAATCCCCCGCACGCGATAGGTGCCTTTGCAGTAACATACGGAGTCATATGGCAGCCGTCAAGCAAAACACCACTTCGCCCGCTCCTACCGCGGCGCGATCCGCTCCAGATCCTCGAAGCCCACCAGCACGTCCCTGCCCCTCGGCCCGTCCGACGGTCCCAGCACGCCCGCCAACTGCAACTGATCCATGATCCGCGCCGCGCGACCGTACCCGATCTTCAATCTCCGCTGCAGCAACGATGTCGAGCCGCTCTGATTCTGGATCACAATCTCCGCGGCTTCCCGGAACAACTTGTCGCGATCCCCATCATCGCCACCTTCACCGTCCTCGCCGCCATTCGCGCGCTCGGCTTCAGCCTTCCGTACTTCTTCGAGAATGTCGCTCTCGCTCTGCATATCTTCCGGCGCGGCGAAGCCAGATGCGCGCACTTTCTTGCGCGCCTCGA
>JBDTAZ010000283.1:0-16643 GCA_039924325.1 Gemmatimonadaceae bacterium | reverse complement strand
AATGCTCGATCTCCTTGAGGTAGTGCTGCGGGAATGACGCGATGTCGTAGTATTCCTCGTACCGCGGATCATTCCACGGTACAGCGAATATCTTGTCGTCCGGCTCACCACGATCGAGCATCTTGAGCACGCCAATCGGTCGGACGTCAATCTGACAGCCCGTGAACGTCGCTTCCTCAACGTGAACGAGGACATCGAGCGGGTCATTATCCTCATGCAGCGTACGGGGTATCAGGCCGTATTCACCGGGATACGAAACGGCGGAGTACAGCACGCGGTCGAGGCGAAACAGGCCTGATGCCTTGTCGAGCTCATATTTATTCCGGCTTCCACTCGGGATCTCGACGACAGCCGTCACCTGTTCGGGTGGGCTTGTGCCTGGCTGAAGGTCGTGCCATGGGTGAATCATGCACCAAAGATAACATCTACCCCCAAAGTGCCCGACGCGCCAGGGTTCCTAGACCGCTCCTGCAGATTCTTCCGTCACGTGCTCCTTGGGGCGTCGAATCCGGTAATCTCGGCCGCGAATGAGTACGAGCAGGCTCGGCACCATGTAAAGCGTAATCGGAGTCGAAAGGGCGAGACCGCCAATGACGGCGAGCGCTAGTGGCCTCTGAAGTTCACTACCGGCGCCAAGGCCGAGTGCCAGCGGCAGCAAGCCGAACAACGTGCACAGCGTAGTCATCAAAATGGGGCGAAGTCGCGTGCGGGCCGCGTCGCGAAGACCAATCTCAAGTGGCACGTTGTCGTTGACCATTCGATAACGCGTGAAGTCGAGGAGGATAATACCGTTCTTGACTATGAGGCCGACGAGCAGGATGAGCCCCATGAACGACGCAACGTTCAACTGCGTCCCGGTTATCAACAGCAGAACAACCGCGCCAACGAACGAGATAGGTGCGACGAGCAACACAACGAGCGGTTCCACAAATGACTGGAACTGAACCACCATCACTGCCGTCACACTGAGCGCAGCCAGCAACAATACCAGCAGGAGGGCATGAAACGCCTCTTGCTGCCCTGCGTACTGACCGCCGAGTTCAACGCGAATCCCCGCCGGCGCCGGATGCGCAGCCAGAACACTCTTGACGTCCGTCATCACGCCGCTGAGCGCGCGCCCACTTACGTCGCTAGTAATCGCGATCATCTGTTGCTGATTTTCCCGATCGAGCTCTGCGCGTGTCTCGGTCGGCGTCAGAGTCCCGACTGCGGACAGTGGCACTGCACCGCGCGCGTTCGCCGTAACCAGGGGCAGTTCGCCGAGCTTGTTCGCGTCAAACCGAATCGCGTCCGGCGCTCGCACTCGAACGCCTATTGCACGGTCCGAGGCTCGGACCTCACCGGCCGGAACCCCCATCAGAGCGCCCTGCACAACGTCACCGACGCCCGTCGGCGTGAGGCCAACTCGCGCGGATTCTGCCGACCCCACATGCAGCAGCATTTCTGCGCTGGGCTCGCTCACCCCGTTGAATAGATCCTGAACTCCCGCGACATTGCTGAGTGGCCCGCTGAGCGTTCGTGCGTATGCTTCGAGTTGGTCGAGGTTGTCGCCGAACAGCTTGATCTCGACCGGGCGAGCGGCTCCGGCCAGATCGTTGATGACGTCTGACAGGATCTGAACGAACTCAATGTGCAGCCGCGGCACGGCCGTCGTGATCTTGCCGCGAACATCGTCCATTACTTCGAAGATCGTGCGCGAGCGTTGGGACTGGGGGACGAGTCGCGCGACCAGGTCACCGACGTTCTGCTGCGTCGCGAACAGCCCGAGTTCCGCACCAGTGCGTCGCGACGTTCCGGATATTTCGGGGGTCTGCGCGAGGATGGTCTCAGCGACGTGGACCTCACGATCCGTTTCCGAGAGTGCGGTCCCGCCTGGCGTAAAGTAGTCGAGCACAAATGCGCCCTCGTCCATTTCCGGAAGAAATCCGGTACCAGTAAAACTCGCCGCGAGAACGCCAAGAAGCACGAGTGCGACGGCACCACCAATCATGAGCCAAACGTGGTGCAGAACGCTGACGAGCGAGCGCTCATAAAGATCCGCCAGCGAATCCAGTCCCCGACCGATGTGATGCAGTATTCCGCTACGGCGATCCGACTCGCTAACGCCATCCCCAGAAGCGTCTTCCGAGCGCACGAATTGCTCGCTCAAAAGCGGGATGATCGTGATCGCGAGCAACAACGAAACGATGACGGCGATCGTGAGTGTTATGGATAACGCCTTGAAGAACTGTCCGACGACACCCGTGAGAAGTCCGAGCGGTAGGAATACCACGACCGTTGTTATGGTGGAAGTGGTAACGGGAAGAATCAATTCCTGCAGAGCGTCGCGAATTGCAAGATGTCGATCAGCCGTGAACGTTAGATGCCGCGCAATGTTCTCGGTAATGACCACCGCATCATCAATCACCAGGCCGACCGCAATCGCCATGGCTCCGAGTGTCATCAAGTTGAACGTCTGCCCGATCATGGACATGACAAAAACCGTGATCGCCATGGTCAGTGGAATCGCCGTCGCACTAACCGCTGTGATGCGCCCATGCCGGAGGAATGCAAAGAGCACGATGATTGCAAGCACGGCACCGATGATCATCGCGTCGCGCACCGACGTCACCGCCTCGCGTACGAGAGCAGCCTGGTCGTATACCGGCTTGAGGATTACGCCGGCCGGCAGGGTTTTTCGGATAGTTGCCGCGATGGCGGCAACGCTGTCCGCGATGTCAACGGTGTTGCCGCCTGGTTGCCGCGTGATATTCAGAAGTGCAGCCGGCCGTCCGTCGCCGCGGACAAGCATTGTCGGATCTTCCTCTCCCATCTGCACCGTCGCTACGTCGCGGACGTGCAGGCCG
Organism: Gemmatimonadaceae bacterium; assembly: GCA_039924325.1. Lineage (GTDB taxonomy): Bacteria > Gemmatimonadota > Gemmatimonadetes > Gemmatimonadales > Gemmatimonadaceae > Fen-1247. The sequence continues at coordinate 13,797 of JBDTAZ010000283.1, read as the reverse complement.
TTCGGTAGGACAACAGCTCCAATGTCTGCGATCGAGTGCGCTTCCTGGTCTGTTACTATCAGGTACTGTTTGTAATCGCGCGCCGCGCGACCTACCGCGGCAGGAGATATCGCGTCCTGAATCGCTGTCGCGAGATCGTTGTAGGTCAATCCCTGGGCCGCCAGCGTCGACGGATCGGCTACTACCTCGATCTCCCGAATACTGCTGCCCTGTACGTCGACTCGCCCGACACCGGGGACGCGCGAAAGAATCGGTCGGATCTGGTACCGGGCGATGTCATACAGCGTGGACGGATCAGTACCCTCCAAATTGTACGACAGAATCGGGAACAGCGATGGCGTTAGTCGAGCAACTTCCACGTTGATCGCACTGGGCAGCGTGTTGCGTATTTGGCTGACCCGCGTCTGGGCAAGCTGCAGAGCAGTCTGCATATCCGTATTCGGCGCAAAAGTCACCGAGATCTCGGAGGCGCCGCGAATAGACTTGGATGTTACGCGCGTAACCCCGGGGATCGTGCTTACCGCCTCTTCCAACGGTCGCGTTACAGAAAACTCAACCTGCCGAGCGCCGAGCGACGATCCCTCGGCGACAACGGTAATTCGAGGGAACAGCAGTTCCGGGTAGATCGCGGATGGTAGTGATCGCGCAAGCCAAACACCACCGACGCTCAACAACACGACGATCAGATAGATGACTCGGCGCTGTGCGGCGAGTATATCGAAAAGACGCACCTGTAGCTATCGCTTGGGAACGATGACTTTGCTACTGTCTTCCAGACCGTACGCGCCGGTCGTCACGACCGTCTGCCCGGCAGTAAGACCCTTGGTTACTTGCACCAACGAATCCCCCCTTGTGCCAATCTCGACGGGTGTGGCGTAAGCGACACCCGCCTTCACCACGTACACTTTAAAGCCCGCGCTATCCGGAACGAGCGCAGCGGCCGGTATTGACATCGCGCCGGTTGATCCGGTAAGCGAGACCTTTCCCGACAGCGTTTCTCCAAGGCGTAGTGGCCTCGTCGACGAAGCAAGCCGAACACGAATGGGAACGGCGCGCGTTGCGGAATCGATCGCAGCGCCCACCGAGATAACTGTACCGTGCGCGACCGGTTTTGCCGACGGTCCGTCGTTATCCGATAGTACCACCGGAGCACCGCGGCGCACCGCTCCTGCATCGACCGGCGAGAGTTGAAGAAGCACCTGCAACTCGCCCGGGTCCGCGACGGCAACGAGGACCTGCGCGGGATCGACCGAGGCACCTGTGACAGCGTTCATTTTCGTCACCACGCCAGATATCGGGGATCGCAGTGTCGAGAGCGCGTAAGTGCGCTGCGCTCCCACCGCTGCCGCCTTGGCCTGCGCGAGATCGGAGGTTGCCTGGTCGACAGCCTTGCGCGGTAGGATTCCCTGCTGTGCGAGGCGCGAGGCGCGATCGTAGGCACTTTGCGCCGAAGTCAGCGCCGCATCCGCACCGCTGGCCGTCGCCTTCAGCGCTGCTGCGTCGAGTTCCACGAGGGGCTCGCCAGCGCGGATGGATTGGCCCGCCGTAACCAGCACCCGCGCAACCCGCGATGGAGCCGGCGCACTCAACTCGGCGTAGCCGGTTGGGCTGGGCACTACCGTTCCGACCGCGCGCACCGAGGGCACGAAAGTCGCCGTAGTTACTTGCGCCGTCTCCACGGTGACTACCGGAGTTCCAGTCGCTTCATCCGCCGCGTCTTTCTTGCCACACGCGAGCAGCGCAAACAGGCCGGTGAGCGCAACCATCGGTCTACAGACCATCATTGTGTGACTCCGTTAGCCGTGAGCACCCGAACCAGAGCCGCTCCAACATTGGCGGACACCAGATCCGTGACGTATTGCGCCTGTGCATCATACTGAGCACGTCGTGCGGCGAGAATGTCGCCAATCGCCATCTCGCCGGCGGCGTATGCGCGTTCCGCCAAGGACACATTTCGTGTTGCAGCGTCCAATATGGTCCGATCACGAGCGATGCGAGCCTCGGCGACTGACCTTGTACGGCGCGCGCGCGCGAGTTGCGTCGACGCGTCAAGTCGCGCGATCTCGAGTCCCGCCTGCGCACGAGTGACCTCGGCATGCGCAGCCTCGACCGCTCCAGCGTTGTGATTGAACAGCGGAAGCGGAAGTGCAATCCCTACAGTGGGTAACAATCCTTTCTGCCCACCGACTGCCGCATCGTGAGCGTCAGCGCCAATTTGAATGGAGGGGACGCCGCCGGCGCTCCTGCGCTCGAATATGAGCGTCTGCTGCGCCGCTGTAACGGCTGCACTCGCCGCGGCAACTGTGGGTGAAGTTGCCAAGTCTGATGCGGATGGAGCGATTCCGGCAGACGGAGCAGCAAGAGAATCGCGCAATTCGACAATCACGGTGTCGCCACGCAGGCCCATAGCGGCCTGGAGTTCGAGCCGAGTATCTATAGCTTCGAGCGAGTCTACGTTGGCGACGTTCGCTGCTTGTGCCGCAGATACTTCTGCGAGATTCACGTCCAGATCGCTCGCGTCACCGGCGTCCCTGCGCGCCTTCGTGTCAGTCAGTAGCTTCGCGGCGTCGACCGCCGTGGCGTGCGACAGCGAAGAGCGAAGTGCAGCCCCCTGCGCCGTGGTGTACATAGTATCTGCGTTCAATTCGATCGCAGAACGTGCGGCAAGGAATCCGAACCTCGCGCTCGTCCGACCGGCTCGGGCGGCACGCACACGCGCTCCTCGAATCCCCGGCAAATCCAGCGGGACATCAAACAAGATATGATCTTGAGGAGTGTCCTTCGAGTACGTCAGAGTCAACGATGGATTTGGATACTCCCGGGCCGACCGGAGGCGCGCTCCCGCGGCCAACGTATCCGCGCTTATCGCGGTCACGAGTGCCGACTTCCCAAGCGCGGTCTGAATCGCCTCCGCGCGGCTCAACGGCTGTTGCGCCCTAAGAACGGGGCCGCCATGGAGGACTACGAGCGCGCCCAAGCATGCCATGGCACGCCGGGCGACCTGTACTGACGTGGCGGCAATTGAAACAGGCGTCACGAGCAAGAAGCTAATTCAGTCACCTGTCATGAGGATTACACGCCGCTGAGGGTCGCAAGCGTTTTATTGGGCCCGTCGCCACTCAAGCCCCGACACCCTGACGATTCCCGGATACGGCACCTTCGGCCCCTTGATTGCGCCCCACAGTATTCTGTTGAAACTATTTTCGTCGGCACGGTCTTCCGCAGACAGATCCAGCTTCGCGGATGCGGCGGCCAGCGCGGTATTCCGCAAATTCCTTTCGTTCAAATCGATTTGAGGTGTCAGGGCGACATACGGCGTCATGTCCGGTTTTGCCGCCCAGATGCTCCTTAGCGGCCGCCCGTAGTAATCGAACTGCGACAGCGAGCCGGTGTGCAGTATCTCACTCATCGTCGCGATGAAGTCGGTCGTGTTGGTCCACCTGTGCACTACCCCGCCGTCGTTATAAGCGGAAATCACGAATGCGGGTGCTCGGTGCGAGTCCACGTGATCGGGCCCGTTCTGCGCGTCATCCTCGACGACGAACACTACCGTGTTCCTCCAGAACGGGGAATGCGACAGCGCGTCAACGAGACGGCCGAGCGCGAGATCGTTGTCAGCCATATACGCGCGAGGTGTTCTGGAACCGGCGCGCGCACCAGCTGTGTGATCATTCGGCAGGCGAACTATCTCTAGCTGCGGCATCACTCCGCTTTTCACATAGCCCGCGAACTCCTTGAGCCACACTGCGATGCGGGACTGATCCATCTGGTCCAGATCGAAGCCCGGGTAATCCGGATTGGTGTTCGTTGCGAGAAACGGCTTGTCACCGATGTACACGGTGTGTCCATCAGCCGTGTCAGTCACAACATACTCGCCATAATTCCGCAGCGTCAGATGCGCGCGCGCGGCCAGATCCCAGAGGTATCCGTGCGCGGACTCGTTAACATCGTCGTCGGGAATGTCCTTGCGGTTGTAACCTCCGTTCGTTCCCTCGTAATCGTAGTCGCGTCCGCGACCTGAATACTGACTTGGTACAGTCTTCTCCAGATAATCAGTAGCGTACGCAGCCGTCGACCAGTTATGGCCGTCCGCACTGACTTCTGCGTTCGTAAAGAACCGATCCAGGTCGCCAAAGCGCTCAGCCAGTGCGTGTTGGTTCGGCGAAACAGCGCGAGGGAAAAACACGAGCGATGTGTCGCCGTCACCAATCGGCAGATCGCCGAGAACCTCGTCGTATGTCCGGTTCTCCTTGATGATGTAGATGACGTGCGTGAACGGTGGATACTTCGCAGAGCCCATCCCAGTATGTGAACGCGCGTCGGACCACCCCTGGGCACGGGCAACTCGCGCCGTAAGCGGCGCAAGTGTCGCGCTTGTAGCATCGGCGAGTGTCAGCGTCATCAGACTGCCAGACGTTTGACCGAGCGTATATGCGCGCGATGTCTTGCTGGCTGGATGCAGTGGATTGGGGCCATCGGGATTCGGCGCCGTTCCGAGCCCCTTTCCGCTGAGCACAAGAAGTGTATCATGCGCCGCGACTACTGCGGTTGGATACCAATCAACCGGAATGCGTCCAACCAGTTTGTCCGAGCCACGCGCGGACGCAACATCCGAGGCCGCGGCGCTCAAGTCGAAGACCCCTACAGCATTGTTGTCGGCCTCTGCCGCGAAGACTCGCGTTCCATCCGTCGAGATCGCAACAGCATCCGGCGTGCTTCCCTCCGCCGGTCCACTCGGCGGCGGATCCATCAATCTCGCAACGACTTCACGGCTGCTTGTATTCAGGACGATAATCTGGTCAGTGCTTCCCGATACAACGAATAGCCGAGTGCCCGATGTATTCAGAACCATCGCGGACGGGTGACGACCGACTGGCACCACACCATCCGACCGAAGCAAACCCGCACCATTCGGCGCGTACACCGACACGGAGTTGCCGCCCCACGCCGAGACATACACAGAACCGTTGGGCGCGACTGCAACGCCGTACGGGTAGCGACCCGCACCGAATCGTTGCACAACTTTCCCACTGGACAGATCGATTACCGCCAGTGAATCGGCAAGATTCTCAACGACGTAAAGGAGTCTCCCGTCGGCAGACGGCGCAATTCCCGCCGGGTAGCTCTTGCCCTGTGCTCGGGCGCTTTTGGCTCTGAGGACCAGGCTGTCGGTCAGGGAAGCCGTTCCGTTCTGCCATGCGTAGCGGTAAACGACATCCTGATTTCCGCCGGACACGTAAAGTGTTTTCCCGTCGACCGAGAACGCGACGCCTATGAAGGCAGCTGCCTGCGAGACGTTTTGCAACACACGACCGGAGGCGCGGTCAACGACCTGAAAACCTTGCTCGCGCCACCCGTTGAGCAACACGACGACGCGATCACCGGTCGGAGAAACCGCCATTGCGAGGGGCATCGATCCGAGAGTGATCGATGCAGACACCGGGTCCAGTCGCACTCCAGTGGGAAGTACTGTGTGGCCTTCCGGAGTTCCCGACGCGCCGGACGATGGCGGTGACGCGGAGCTGACAGGTCTGCAAGACACGGCCATGAGTGCCACAGAGGACACTGCCACGATCGCCTTGAGGCGTCCTAGTGACCACGTGCGCGCGGCGGGAATCGATACGGTCTGGCTCACATAGCACCCTGATGTACGTGTTGAACTCAGGAAAACGTCTTGCTACCATCCAATTTCGCGCGAATTGCAGCGACTAGCGCGTCCGAACCCGCCTGAACGTTTTCTATTGCAACGTCGACGCCGCCATCACGAAGTACCTGAGCGGTTGCGGAGTCGTACGCCGCGGCTGGCACGGATCCTATGGCGTCCTCAGCCGCAGCACGAATGTACTCCTCCGCAGCGGCTGGTGACATTGCAACCACGAGATCCGTGTGACGATCGCCCATTGTCCGTCGGAACCGTTCCAGCTGCTTGGTAAGCGGTACCTCACGGTAGAGCGCCAGGGACGTCACGGTGGCACCTGCCTGTTCCAAATCTCGCGCGAAGGGCTCGGCTGTGTCGTCCTCAGCCACGTACAGTAGCGAGGCGCCAGGAATGTCAGCGCGCTCGGAAAGATCGTCGATCAATGCCGTGGCCTGGAATTTTTCCTGCGTGACGTCCACGGTTATGCCACGGTCGAGGAGCGAAGCCGCGGTCGCAGGATCCACGCAGGCTACTTTAGCGTTGGCAAGAGCGCGTGTATCACGACCGGAAAGGATCAGCTGCTCCCAGAACACAGCTACGGCGTCCGGCGTTGAAAAAACAATCCACTCGTAATCCGAAATTCGGTCTATCTCCGCGCGAAGCAGATCTAGATCCAGACGCGCGATGCCGGGCTTGGGTACGTCGATGACGAACGCGCCGATCTCGCGAAGGCTATCGCCCACGGTGGAGACGCCGTAACGAGACCGAGCCAGGATAATCTGCCGACCGAACAACGGACGCGCTTCGAACCAAGCCAACTCATCCCGAAGCAATACCGTCCAGCCAATTATGACAGTGGCGGTTTTCATCATTCCGGCCCGCATCATGGCATCTATGATCGTCCCGAGCGTGGCGACGATAGTGCGCTGGTTGGGTCGACCAGCATGTACGATCGCCGCGGCGGGAATGTCTCCCGAAATACCAGCGGCAGCGTAGCCCGCTACAATCGCCTCGAGTGCAGCTGATGCATTCCTGACGACAACGGTGGCGCCTACCCGGGCAATAGTGCTCCAATCCGTACCGCCGCTGCGCACAGGATCGCGTCCATTCGCGAAGATCGTCGCAGATGCCATCGTCGCCGAAAGCAAGGGAATCCCAGCGTACGTCGCCGCGGAGTTCTGGGTCGATACACCCGGTACGATTTCGAATTGCACATCGAAGTCGTGCAGCGCGGTGACGAGATCGGTTCCTCTACCGAACGCGAGCGGATCGCCGTGAGCAAGGTAAACAACCCTCAGGTCCTTACGCGCAAGTTCTACGAGAAGGGACGCCACATCTGCTACCGCCACGCGCCGAACCTTGGCGCGCGGTCCAACGTAGTATTGCTCTGGACCACCGGACGGTCCGCCCGGTATCAGTTTGCGCTGGCTGCGGCGTTCGTAAACAACAGCATCCGCGCGCGAGAGAAGATCCCTGCCTCGCACGGTGAGGAGACCCGCCAGGCCGGGTCCGGCGCCGACTACAAAGACGATTCCTTTTTCTGCCATCTCCGCCTCCTCCACCACAGGCTAACGGCATAGCCGCCATAAATGACCGCCGCCACGATGTACGCAAGGTGATACCAGTATGCGTCCTCTGGAAATCTCATGAGTGTGCCTCCATCGCAGCATCACGTTCGAACGCGAGCAAGTATCTCTCCCGCAGGAGCCATGCGAACAGCAGCGTCAGCGCAAAGAACGATGACACAAGCGTGATCAGCATCTCTCGTGGCATCGACGGCGCACTCGGCTTCAGCAGTACCGGCATTGGGTGCATCGTCCTGAAGAAGTACACGCTCAGGTGAATAAACGGAACAAGTAGCGCGCCGAGAATCCCGATGACTGCCGAGAACCGCGCACGCATCTCGAAGTCTTCGATGGCACCGCGCATGATCAAGTAGCCTGCGTAGATAAACCAAAGAAAAAGCGTCAACGTGAGACGCGCGTCCCACGTCCAGTACGCGCCCCACACCGGCTTCGCCCAGAGCGGGCCTGTGATAAGTACAACTGTGGTGAATACAAATCCAACTTCCGCAGCGCTTGACGCGACGCGATCAAGCTTGGGATCCTTGAGCCACAGATAGAGGATACTCGTGATGAACACGAGGCCGAACGCGAGGTAGAGCCCCACCCACGCGGACGGTGCGTGTACGTACAGAATCTTCTGTGCGGGTCCCTGCAGCGAATCGAACGGCGTGAAGAATATCGCGCGAATGTATGTTGCGACGACCGCCAGGACGGCAATAACGCCAAGCTTGGAAAACTTCATTGTTCCAGTGTGTATGGATACAGCAGCGTGCAGACCACAAGAAATACGATGTCGAAGGCGCCGAGAATGGAGATGTAACCTGAAACCTCCACAACTGGACGACCATTCATCAGACGCGCGGTGGCCTGCGCAGCGGGGAGTATGACCGGTACAAAGAACGGCAACGCCAGCAATGGAAGCAGCAACTCGGCCAACCGGGTACTTACAACCATCGAGGAGAACAGTGTGCCAACGGCTACGAGTCCAATCGAGGCAAGCAGCACGACTCCGATCAGCGGTAATACGTACCCGCCGATCGGCACATTGTACAGCAATGCCACGGCCGGTAGCGATATTGCCTGCACGACGATTACGAAGCCCAGGTTCGCGAGCAGCTTTCCAAGATAAATAGCTTCGCGGCCGACAGGTGCCGCAAGAAGCGCATCAATGGCCCGAGTAGGCTGCTCGACCCCAAACGATCGGTGCAGACCCAGCAATCCCGAGAAAGTAAAGATCACCCACAGAACGCCCGGTGCGAGATCAACTGATGCAACCGCGGTCGGGTCCCATGCAAAGAAGAAAATTGTGATCGCGAGCACTGCGAATGCAACTGCCGAAAGGATGACGCTGCGCGATCGAAATTCGATCAGTAGATCCTTGCGCGTAATCGCAAGCGCAGACGCGAGCACGCCCGGAGTCCGGCGAGCCGTCGTTCTAGGAGGCATCGACCGACAGTTCCCGATACAGTGCAGTGTACTCGTCGCGTGCTGGAATCGGAGTACGGTCCAGACGCACAAACCGACCCTCTCGCATGATCGCCGCCGCCGTGCAGAGCGCCAGAGCCTCGTCAAGGTTGTGTGTAACTATGATGATCGTCGCCCCGGAGTCACGAAGATCGGCCAGCATTCGCGTAAGCGCAGAAGCACCACCGGCGTCCAGCCCGGTAAATGGCTCATCGGCCAGCAACAGAGACGGCTCGTGCACAATTGCGCGTGCTACAGAAACCCGCTGCTGCATTCCGCGGCTGAGCGACTGTACGCGCAAATCGGCGAACGATTCGGCGCCAAGACGTTGAAGAACCCGTTGTGACGCCTGACGAACATCCGCAACGCCATACATGCGCGCCGCGAATTCGACGTTCTCCCGCGCCGTTAGCGCGTCGTATAGCATCGTCTGGTGCGAGACCAGCCCAACTCTAGCGCGGAGCTCTACACCGCCCGGGAGCGCAACACCTTCGATGGTCGCCTGCCCCGAAGTAGGGCGCAGCAATCCGCCCAGCATTCGCAGCAGCGTCGTCTTGCCGGCTCCGTTGGGGCCGAACAACGCCAGGCAATCCCCGGCGGAGAGTGACAACGACACTCCGTTCACTGCGCGCCGGGAACCGAAGGATCGGACGAGATCGGTCGCCGTAACGGAGAACTCCGCCGCCGGTGCAAGTGTCACTATCAATCCATTTGTCGTAATGCAAAAAGTCGCACGATCCCGAGCCTCGGGTGGCGCGCGACTGACGCGGCGCTTACTTGGTAGCCGCGGCGGTCGTCTTCTCGCCCGCGTAGTGATGATTCGTGATCACCACGATGCCAAACAGGATCGCGAACACGAAGCAACCACCGACAACAAGACCGGTGAGCGCAGCTGGAAAATCGGTGTGCTGTTTGGTTTGCATTACTTCTCCGTGGCGGTGTCTGAATCCGTGACACGAACTTTCGTCATCACGTCATTCTGACGAATCTGACGCACAACATCGTCGCCCGTGATCACCTTTCCAAAAACGGTGTGCACGCCGTTCAGGTGATGCGTATTCTTCTCGTCGAGAACGATGAAGAACTGGCTGCCGCCCGTATCCTTCCCAGCGTGAGCCATCGAGAGAGCGCCAAACTGATGCGTGTGAGGATTGCCTTTGGTTTCGCACTTGATGGTGTAGCCCGGTCCACCCGTTCCGATGCGCGGACTGCCGGCCGGGAGATCCCGAGACAACGGGTCGCCGCCCTGCACCACGAACTCGGGGATTACGCGGTGGAACTTCACCCCGTCATAGAACCCTTCGTTTGCGAGCTTCTCAAAATTCCCGGCAGCAAGAGGCGCCTCACCTGGATAGAGCTCGACAACCATGGTTCCCTTATTTGTTTCGATCGTTGCTTGCTTCACACTTCACTCGATGGGCATAGGTCATTCAGCACGCACTCTGCGCACCTCGGGCGTCGAGCCACACAGACGCGGCGCCCGTGAAATATCAGCAGATGGGACAGCAGAGTCCAATTTTTTCGCGGAAAAAGCTTCATCAGTACCGTTTCAACCTTCACCGGGTCGGAGAGACGAGTAAGTCCCAGCCTGCGACCGACGCGGCCTACGTGGGTGTCTACAACAACCCCCTCCGGCGTACCAAAAGCAGTCCCAAGGATGACGTTAGCCGTCTTTCGGCCCACTCCTGGCAGCGTGATCAGCTCCGCCATGCTGCCCGGCACCAGGCCGCCAAAACGGTCAAGGAGCCCGCCAGCCATGCCCAGGAGACTCTTCGTCTTGTTTCGGAAAAAACCTGTCGGCCGGATCAGATCCTCGACTTCCCGCGGGTCCGCCATGGCGAGTGCCTCCGCGTCCGGATATCGTCTGAAAAGGGCCGGCGTTACCATGTTCACCCGCTTGTCGGTGCACTGTGCACTCAAGATCGTCGCAACGAGTAGCTGATACGGGCTATCGAAGTCAAGCTCGCAATGCGCGTCCGGATACGCACGAGTCAGGCGCTTGAAGATGAGCGGCGCGCGGACAGCGGCAGATGGGAGCGACATATCTGAAAGTAAAGCTACTGACCGGCTCCCGAACTATCAGCATCTCCCGAGGCGTCCTCGCGAAGGCGAGGGTCCATGTTCACCCGGTCTGCTGATCCCCCATGGCTTCCCGCCCTAATGCGTCTCTTCGACCCCGGCCATGGGAGGCATTGTGTCCACCAGATCGTGAAGCTGCTTGACGATGAGGTCGATTTCCTGACGCGCGCCATCGGCGTCCAGCATTCCGCCCTTCATCGAGAGCGCGATCCGGTTCATGTACTTCACCTTGTCCAGCAGCTGCTCGGTGGCCCGGCGAAGCTGGAGATATTTGCGTTTCTCAGCGCGCGCGCGGTAAAATCGACGCAGCAGGTCATCCGTCGTGAAGCGCTCGGCAAGCTGTATTGCTTCCTCGATCGTACGACCCGGAATGCCGCCGTGGTCGGGCAAAGGTTTGTCCCCGACTGCGGGGCCGCTGAACCAGAGTCGACCGATGTGCTCCAGTCCATCGTAGGAGAAGCGGACAATGACGTCACACAGTGCGCCATCGGCGTCGATCGTAGCAAGGTGATGCTCGGCGCGAAAATCAGTCATTCATTGGAGATTTACGGCGTCGGTTGACGCGAGAAACGGATCGATCGCTCCCCATAGCTCAAGGGGCTGTTCGACGTACGGAACGTGGCCACAGTGTTGGATAACGACCGGATGGATTTGCAGCGCGCGAGAGACATCTACTGAAGACGCGGCGGGGATTGGATCGTCACTTCCATAGACAACTTGTGCGGGGACTCGGAGTCGTGCGATGGCCGGACGGAGATCAAAATCTCCGAGACTGGCCCACGTGGATTGCTGAACGCGCCCCACGACGCGAAACGGCGTGAGGTCATGCGCCTCGGTCGGGTCGGCAAAATATCCGGCGACCCCCAACTCAAATGTTCTCTGGCGATAGGCATCCGGATCCGTGTCGCGCAAGTCCGAAGCCATGAGCTCCGCACGTGCCTCGGTAATGGCCGAGGCACTGCCGCGCGCCCGCAGATTGGCGTCGAATTCCGCCCGGTACGCAGTCGTAACGGGAGCTGGACTGATGAGAACAATCCGCGAAGGCCCTGGAATGGATCTGTCATCCAGTTGCGCGGTGGCATAGAGCAGCGCCAACATTCCACCCCACGAATAGCCAACCAGCGATGGCCTCGGGATACCCGACTCTTCGCACACAGCGGCAAGGTCGGCTACATGATCCCGCCAACCAATCGGCGCATTGTTCGTCACCCTGGAACGGCCGCCTCCTCGCTGATCGTAGAGTAGCACGTCGTAGTGCTCGGCGAGGTGCAGCATCTGCGGCAACAAATAACGATGGTCGGCCCCTGGTCCACCGTGCAGGAGAATCAGGACCGGACGGCCCACCACACCATACCGCACCCAGTAAAGTGGAACCGGTGTGGTAGTGGTGTATCCGGAATCCCGGGGATCTGGAATTGGTAGAGGCACGACCCGAATTTAACCGAAGCGAGTAGCCGAGTCCGGCGCGGATCGCTCTGGAGGCAATTTTTTTTCAAGACTGCGCCCGACGCGGAGACCGCCTGGCCGGATCTATACGGGAGTCCCTCGCCAACGGCGGCGGGAGCTAGCGCGCAGTAAAATCGGTCTTGGAGGTAACCGTACGGCACGTCTCCGCAATCAACTCGGCGACGTTATGCACATCGTTGAGCGACACCATTTCGCTTGGCGAATGCATGTAGCGATTCGGGATTGATACAAGCCCCGTGGCCACACCGTCGCGAGCGATGTGAATTGCGTCCGCATCTGTTCCGGTATCGCGGCCGGCAGCGTGTACCGAGAACGGAATCTTTTTCTTCTCGGCGACATCACGCAGTAGGCCAAAGACTACTGGCGATATCACCGCACCGCGTGTCAGGACCGGCCCACCATCCAGCTTGGCCTCGCCGTGTTCCTTCTTGTCGATGTTCGGGTGATCCACCGCGAAGGTAACGTCAACGACGATTGCCATCTGAGGTGCAAGCGCCGTAGCTCCGACCCGAGCGCCACCACCGTGATACGCAATCTCTTCCTGTGCGGTTGCGACTGCGACGACTCGCGCCTTTCCTGGCTTCGCCGCATAGCGACGAAGCGCTTCGAGGACTGTGAATGCGCCGATTCGATTATCAATCGAACGCGACACCAGACGTGAATTGGGGAGGTCGACAGCGCGTGCATCGATTACACCGGGATCGCCGACAGACAACATCGTGAGACACTCCTTCTTGTCCCGTGCACCGACGTCGACCCACAGATCACGCATCCGTGCGCCCTTTTCGCGATCTTCGGGTCGAATGATATGTATGGGGACCTTCCCCACCACACCCACGACATCTCCTTGACGGCCCATGAAGCGAATCCGCTGTCCGACGAGTACCTGGGGATCCCAGCCACCGATCGGAGCGATGTAGGCGTAGCCGTCGTCGTCGATGTAAGTGACAATGACACCGATCTCGTCGATGTGTCCTGCCAGCATGATTGTCGGTGAGCCACCCGGATTCACGACCGCCATCGAGTTGCCTGCGACATCGGACGTCACCTCGGCAAACTTCGATGCCTCGGCGCGCCAGACTTTTGCCGGGGCGCCTTCAAAACCGGAAGGTCCGGGAGTGTCGAGGAGTTTCTTTAGAAACGCAATTGAATCAGAGGTAAACATGGTCGGCTAATCTACCACGCCCCGGCCGCGGTTTAGCGGTCGGGGCATGCGGGGTGATGAACTGCTCGATGCTTCAAGGATCGGCAGGCACGTCCAACTCTCAAAGAACTCGAAGCTACATATGTTTGGTGGCCAGCGCCATCCTACCTCAGGATGGATTTCGCGATCGTCTGGAGCTGCATGTTGGATGTGCCCTCGTAGATCGTTCCGATCTTGGCGTCACGGAAGAACTTCTCGACTGGGTAGTCCGTCGTGTATCCGTAGCCGCCGAACAGCTCCACGCACAGGGATGTTACCCGACCACACACTTGGGACGAGTACAGCTTGGCCATGGCGCCTTCGCGCAAGATATCGTGACCGGCATCCTTGAGTCTGGCCGCGTTGTAGACCATCAGTCGGGCGGCCTCGATCTCGGTCGC
>JBDTAZ010000282.1:0-16185 GCA_039924325.1 Gemmatimonadaceae bacterium | reverse complement strand
CCACGATCAGCCTCGCCCGTTACTTGATCGTCTTAACGCGATCCCGAGCCAGTGCAGCCTCGTCGGACCGCGGATACTTCTTGATCAACTGATTGAACAAGTCACGAGCCTTGCTGTTGTCGCCAGCATTCAGCGCAAATACAGCACGCTTGTACATGGCAGTAGCTGCGCGCGGAGAACCCGCGTACTGCGTCGCTACCTGCGCGTACACCGAATCGGCGGCCGCGGTGTTGTTTTCGGCCGCATACGTCTCGGCAATGTAGAACGCAGCGTCGGGCGCCACATCGGCTTTCGGATACTTGGCGATGAGATCCTGGAAGGCCTGACGCGCCGCGGAGTTGCTACCCTGCATCATCTGCTCTCGCGCAACCTGGAACAGCGCATTCGGACCAGGTGTCACCGGTGCTCCCGTTGAATCGGGAGGAGTTGCTGCCGCCTGACGATCCTCGAGCGAAGCTCGAACTTCCTGAATGCGGCGTTGGCTCTGGCCGGTGAGTTCCTGCACCTGGAGGAGCTGCTGCTGGACCGACGACATGCTCATCGTCATGTCGGCACGAAACCTTGTGAGACGCGTACTCAGAGCGGCGAGCGAGTCGTTTGCGACATGCATGCTGGCAATTGCGCGATCCAGTTGCCGCGAGCGCGCCGAGTCGGCCGCCAATCGCTCGCTTCGCATGAGACTGATGTCACCCTGCAGAACCTGCACGTCCTTCTGAGTTGCGAAACAGCCGGCGAACAACATCGCCGCCGGGGCGATCAGCATCCATTTTTTCACTGATTTGCTCCTCCTGACATCGGTTCAAACTCCGCACGACGATTGCGTGACCACGCGTCCTCGTTATCACCCGGTACCGCAGGTTGCTCGGCACCCATGCTCGTAATCGTCAGGCGACTGGCATCGATACCGTTGTTCACTAGAAATGCCTTTGCTTCAGCAGCGCGTCGGAGGCCCAGTGCCAAATTGTACTCCGCGGCACCACGGTCATCGGTATGACCGGTGATGCGGAGATGCATGTTTGGTTTGGCCTGCAGCACAGGAACCTTCGCAAGCAGCAGCGAACGCGCGGCCTCGGTGAGGTCGGCTCGATCGAAATCGTAATAGATCGTCGCTGCCAGAACCTTCATGGCATCTGCGTTTTGCGCTGCTTCACGCTGCTCGCGGTCGCGTACCGCGCGCAGACTATCCTGTTCCGCCTGTGCACGCGCAAGCTCGGCCTGGCGAGCCGCGTTCGCGCGAGCAATCGAATCGGCGCGCGCATGGTCCAGCGAATCCGAGCTACCCGACATCGGTACGGGTCCAAGTGCCGCAGGCGGCTTGTGACAGCCGGCCGCGAGGGCAAGCGTGAGTATGGCGAGGATAGTGTGACGTGGCTGCATTGGCTCGAAGGTTAGGGTTTGAGAATCGGCGACCATGCGGCCAACCGTGCGCCGGCTGCGTGGGTCAACTGGCGCATGCGACCCGACTCGGCGTCGAGAACCCACAACTGACGAGGTCCCGTGCGCGTGGAGGAGAACACCATGTGCCGTGAGTCAGGTGACCACGAAGGATCTTCGTTCTGCCCATCGCTCGTGTACTGCTTGGTTGAACGATCTCGCATGTCTATCGTCATGATCTGGAACGAGCCGTCGATGCGGGACTCGTACGCGATCCTGCGTCCATCTGGAGCCCAGTCGGGCGACGCGCGGTATGCCTGCTCGCCGTAAGTGAACTCGGTGAGAAGCGACGGATTGGTACCGTCAGCATCCATTGTGTACACCTCTGGATGCCCCGCCCTGCCCGACATGAACGCGATCTGGCGTCCGTCGGGGCTGAACGACGGCGATGTATTGTCGCTTCCCTTCCCGACCGTGATTCGACGCGACGGTGATGCGTCGCCTTCCTGCATCACAAGGATATCCGTGCCGCCTTCCCTTCCACTGGCGTAGGCGATTGTATGGCCGTCCGGCGCGTACACTGGCGTAATGTTGAGTCCACGGTCCGTGCCACTCAACCAGTGCATGTCGCCGGTAACGAAACTGTACACCGCAATCTGTGATCCGCTAGGCGTGAATCCGCAGAAGACGAAACGCGTGCCGTCGGGATTCCACGCCGCCGACATCGCGAGTGTTACCGATGTGAGCTTTCTCGCGTTTTCACCGTCGCTATCGATCACCCAGATCTGCTTGTCGCCACCCGAGTAGAGGATGCGTGTCGATGCGGCACCCGGCGTGCCGAATATCCATCGTTCCACTTCGTCGCTCGCCCGATGCAGGGAAAGTCGCCATGCGGCAGAATTCACCTTGTCCAACAACGGAAATCCGCCGATCTGGATGCGCTTTTTTGCCGCCACATCGTACATCGTGATGTTGATCCCTGTCAGCGAACGCTCGGGCCTCAGAATGGCGACAACGCCGAGTTTTGCAAAGAGCGGATAGTTGTACGCGTCGCCGCTCTTTGGAATCATCCCGCGAACGGTTGAATCGGCGAGTGTTATTATCGTCGCGCGATCGTCGTAGTCGATGTCACGCTGGAGAATCGCGCGCACGGAATCACCGCCGATCGAATCCAGCGGAAGAACGAGAACGCCAGGCTTTGTACCCAGGGTGTAGTTGAGGCCGAGCCTCACACCTTCGGGAACAGAAGTGGTCTGCGCGTAAGCTGTAACCGGAGCAAGCGCAAGCATGACGCTCGCGATGGCGACAAGAGAATTTGTTTTCAATTGCATCACTGCAGGAATCGGGGATCGAAGCTGAAAACTACGGGAAGGACATCATCACGGAAACCGTCGGGAAGCGGGCCAAATGCGGAGGATGCCCGCTCGATTGCCCCCTGGGCCTCCAGGTCGAAAGAATAAACGCCGGAATGTGTCAGAAATTTCACGTTCGTAACGCTGCCATCACGGTGAATCAGGAAGGATACTGTGGCGCTCAACGGAGAGTTGGGATTCTTGACGCGAAAGTTCAGGGCGATCTGGCGAACGATGTTGTTCAGGTATCCCGGGAAGGGGAAATCAATTCCCGCGGTTTGCACTGTAGCGACATCGGTGCCACGGCCGCCTACGGGGCCGCCTCCAGCCTTCGGGGCGTCTGTCGGCTTTGCAGGAACTTTCGGCTTGCCCTCAACCGGTGTAGCGCGCTTTGTGGGGGCAGGCTTGGCCTTCGTTGGCGCAGGAGGGACGGCAGACGGCGTTTCGCGAATCTTTGGGGGTGTCGGAGCCGGGTTGGTCGGAGCTGGCGCCTGGCTGACCTCACCAATAGCGCGCGGACCTGGCGGCGCCGCCACGATGTTCACCTTGTATATGGGCGGCAGTACAACCGGCGGCCCAGCCCTCAAAGCCCAGAGCGCCAGCCCAATAATCGCCAGATGCGCCACGGCGGACGCACCGAGCGAGCCGGTGAGTCCAGCCTCGCCTGCACGATTACTCAATGCGTCGCGTCCTCCGGTTCGGCGACGAGGCCGACGTCGGTTGACCCGCTCGCTCTCATCACGGCCAGCACCCTTACCACCATACCATAGGGTACACCCTGATCGGCGCGAAGATACACCCCGCCCTTCCCATGCTGATCAGCAAGGGCCTTGAAGCTTGCCTTGAATTCGTCGTAAGTGAGCTTGTCCTTGTCGACGAAGATGGCGCCGCTTCGATCCACGGTGACCACCACGCCCGACTTGGCTTCGAGCGGCCGCGCGGCCGCCTTTGGGAGCGATACGTCGACTCCACCCTGCATTATGGGCGCGGTAATCATGAAGATCACCATCAGCAGCAGCATCACGTCGATCAGATTGACGACGTTGATCTCTGCGTTGAGCGCGAGTCGCTTTCCGCGTCGACGTCCTCGGCTCGCCATCTAGATCCGCCCCTCGCGCACCAGCAGCGCGATGAGCTCGCTCCCGAAACCTTCCAGCTCGCTGTCGATTCGATTCAGCTTGCTTGCGAAGTTGTTGTATGCAAAGACAGCAGGAATTGCGACGGCAAGCGCAGCGGCCGTGGCGATCAGTGCCTCAGCGACACCGGGTGCAACCGCCCCAATGTTGCCGGAGCCCTGCGACGCGATGCCGATAAATGCTTCGATTACGCCGAGGACCGTACCGAGAAGCCCGATCAGCGGGCTGACGGAACCGATTGTACCCAGCGATGGGACGTACCGCGAGAGCCGCTCCTGCGCCGCGTTGGTCTCGGCGTCCAGCAACAACCGAAGTGCTTCGACCTGCGAGCCGCTGAACTTGGCGACGCGTCCAGGCGTCGCCGCCAGCGCCGGAGTCACCTCGCGCAGAAAGTCGTTGGCGCGACGAATCAGTCTGGCCTGCGGAACTCCTGGCATGTCACGAACCGCATCCACCGCCGCCGAAAAGGAGGAGGCGCGTTCGAAGTTCTGCATGAAGACGTCGGACTCACGACCGATCGCGCGAAATTCGCGCCACTTTCGGAACATGATCGCCCAACTGATAAGGGACAGGATCGCGAGAACACCGAGCACAACCTTCGTTGCGGCGGTCCCGTGGATTACCATTTCGAGCGGCGACGTCGGGATAGCCCCAACCTGCGCCAAGACGAATAACAGATTCACTCAAGCTCCATCGGCAAAAGCCCAAATCTAAGCCGACGTCGCATGCAGTGTCATCCGTTCAGGGCATCTTTGCAGTTAGACGGCTTGGCATTCCGACGCGAATCTCTGGCTGCGTCTGATGAACGACCATTCCCGTCGCTCCGAACGGTGTCACGCGAACTACCGTGATCTGCGCAGTCGAAACGAGCGGTGCGGCAGTACCGTCGGCCAATCGACCGTCATCGAACAGCGTGAACTGGTCTCCCAGTCGCAGTCCGGTCGATTCTCCCGCACCAAGGATCACGTAACTCTGTACGGACGGAAGCCTTGGCGATCCCTGAAGCCACACGAGCTTCGCACTCACCGGGTAGGAGCCGGTTACGGGGCGAACCGTTGTGCTTTCGAACGACTGTCCTAGTGGCACCAGCGACTGGCCTGCGTTGATGGCGCCGAACTGCTTGATGATGACGCCGATAGCGCGGCCGCCAGCCGCGAGCGAATCGATCCGGACCACACCCGATGGCTCGACGACTCGACCAACGTCCGTTACCGTAGCACTGGTTTTGGCTACGATGACCTTGTCGCCCAAGCGATAGGAAGTGCCCGCTGGAGCCGAAACGTAAATACGGTCGAACGTCCGGTAGCCCGCATCAGAGGAAAGCCCGAGTGCGGGGATATCCACTGGACCGATGACCAGACCGGCGACGAGCGGTTTGTCCCCGTCGACCATGTATGGTGCTGCCTCATACTCGCCCGGCCGTACGGTCAATACTGGAGGCAGGCTGCTCGCGGCACGCATCTGCTCGCGCACGGCCTCATCACCCGACCCGAAAACTGTAGATGACTGGGCGCGAGTCTGGATCTGTGCTACCACAAAACCGTTACCGTCCACGTTGGCCGCGACTTCGGGCTTTACGGCGGATCCATCGATGGCGAGCACCTGCCCTGGGTAGATCCAGTGCGGGTTCTTTACGATGTCGGTGTTGGCATGAAATACTTCAGGCCAGCGAAACGGATCCTTGAGGTAGAACTTGGCGATGTCCCACAGTGTATCGCCTCGTTTGACCGTGTGTTTGACGACAGCTGGAGTCGACGTTACGGTAGCAGTCGAAGACTGAGTCGCTTGTGCGAGTAGCACGGGCGCCGGAGCGGCAACGGCTGTGAGCGCAGCGGCGACTATGGCCGCGCGGAGAGTGATCGCGAGTCTCTTTGGCATCGTTTGAGGACGACCGGATGAGCGATAGGGCAACCTGATCGGTAAGGTCAAGCTACCCGGCGCGGCCTCGCCGCCCCTTAACGTATATCGGCCGGGAGCGGCATTCTCTGGACGGTGCGGCGACGAACCGGCGCGCAAGCCGGTCGCCGTTTCCGGTGCTACAGCTGCCAGTGAGAGCCGAGCGCGAGGAAAAAGACGCCGAAGCTGACGACCGCGAAGACGGCGGTCGCGGAACCCACTATCAGCATTTCCAGGGCGCGCGTTAACCGGGAGCGCGGCGCGCTGGATCCGAAGAAGATGCCCCAGCTGGCGAAGCACCAGACAAGGTAGCAGGCGCCCAGGAGCATCCATGATGCTCGGCCACTTGCAGCGGCCGCCAATGCTACCAAGCCGGTTGCGATCGAGATCGTTGCGAGTTCCGTTTCGGAAAGCTTTCGACCCAGCTCTGCAAGCACCGCGAATATGCTTTCACGCGGTGCTGGCAGACGACCCTGTCCCCGGGTCGATCGAGGTGCTGGCAAACGTGCGACGTGTTGCATGCGCCCTCCTCCTTTGTCTCAACTAAACGTAACGGAGATTGCGCTTATCAGCGTGAGTCTCGCCCTATCGGCCCAGCCAGTAGTTGAACTTGATCTTGAAGATGTTGGTTGGACGGTCGCTCATGAGAGCGACGCGATCCCTTGCAAAGTCGAAGTTGCCGACATCGTCGGAGCCGGAACGTGTTTGCGTCCAGACGAAGAACACTGTTGAACCGGGCCGGTACTCCCACCGAAGTACCGCGTTACCAATTAGAGAACGGTATGCGAAGTTCGGATCGCCGAAAGTGAACGGAGCGGCTGGTCCGGCACCATCCGGATCGACGGTATATGTAGCTCCGGTAGTGCCGGTTGCCGCAGTGCGCACAATCGTGCCGGCATCCGTGCCGTATATCACCTTCTTTATGGTGCGCGGCGCCGCAAACTCACGGAACGATGAATACGCGCCGCTGGAGAAGTACGGCTGGGCATACAGTTGGAGCGTAAGATTCGGCGTGAACGTCCAGTTGATGCGAGTGTCCAGCGACCATGTGTCCGCCTTCAGATACGCAAACACATAGCGATGTCCGTAGAAGGCGGTAGCCGTCGGGTCGGTCTCCGTGGTCACGTACTGCGCGCCGCTCGTCGAGGAGCTGAACGTAGGGGTGAGACTGACGAACACGCTCGAGACCGGCTTCAGAGCGATGCCCGGACCGATTGTGAGCTGGCTACCCGGCTCGCCGATCGAGGGCCCACCCTGCACCGAGATATCAAATACCGCGCGGCCACGCGGGTCGGTCGACAGCTCGCCCATCGCAATCTTATAACCGGCGCGTGTTTCGACGGGACCGCCGCGCGTGAGTTTGTCGTCCAGCACTTCGGGGTGATAGATGTAGAAGCTGCGGAGGCGCCAGTAATTGGGGAGCTCGATCTGCGTGAATGTCTGAGCCTGCTGGTCCGTGCGATCCCCATCGTAGTTGAACTGCTGCTGCCCGCCAACGAGGACGACCGCATTGCGGTACCAACTGCCTGGGAGGTTCCAGACGCGCAGGATGTTCGCGTTCATCCACTTGTAGTCCGCGCGATCCAGATACGACAGGTCGTTCACTTCGAATCCGGGGCTGCGCCAGTTCTGCGCCGTTTCCCACTGCCAGTCCCCGCTTGTCTTGGCTACTCTCGTGTACAAACCGTAGCCTCGCAGCGATGTTGCGTTGGTATCATAAGCCGCACCGAATAACCCGTCGCTGGTAACGCGACGATCCGGACGCTGGAAATAATGCGCGCTCGACTGTTCGGTAAGTGCGATCGCCTCAGGTGATCCACCGACGTCCGACGCCGCTATCGATCCCATCCAGTCGTAGTCACGGTGGCTCCAGCGATGGTCCCAATCCATACCCAGCGCTTCGGCGTGGCTGCGCAGTCGGTCAGACAGGATGGTGTCATTCATTTGCCGACCGACCGATGTGAACATGCCGCCTATTGTCGTTCCGCCTTCGCGGAAGTCCTTCTTCGCACGTCCGACAAAGTAATTGGTCAACGGTTCGACCTGCTGACTGAGCGTTGGACCGCCAGGTGTTGCGACGTACTCTGCCGTTTCCCGATTGGTGACCGCGTCGAGCATCCCGACGGTGATACCACCCGCGGTTCTTCCGGTAATCTTGGCGGCGCCTATGATCGACGTCGCACTGGGCAAGTCATCGTAAGCGGCTTCTCCATCGACGTAACTGTTCAATTGTGGCGCGCGACCGATTCGTCTTGAATAGAAGAGGCCGAGGTTCGACGTATTGCTGCAGAACTGGCAGTTCATGTTGCCGAAGTCAAACGCGCTATTCCCCGATACGAAGAACGGTCGCTTCTCATCGTAATACGTCTCATATGCGGACAGATTTATCGATGCCGGATCGACTTCGACCTGGCCGAAATCCGGGTTCACAGTTGCATCGAGTGTGAGGTTGGACGTCAGCAGATACTTGAGATCCATACCGGCTGAGAGAGTCGTCGAGGTCGTCGAGTTGAAGGGATCGGCAGGGGGCGCATACTTGGACGTCAGTCCGCTCAGAACGTACGGAAGCAGCTCGAACTGACGCGGCTGCGAGCCGATCTTGAGACCTGTAAGTTGACCGTAATAAGCGGGACCACCTGACTCGCTCGATTTCCAGAACGCCCACATATCCTCTTCGTTGAGTCGATCTGCGTAACGCCAGATTTCCATTCCCCATGTCTGCAGGGAATCGCGGGAGAATCGAAGTTGCGAGAAAGGAATTCGCATCTCGGCAGTCCAGCCGAGGGAATCGACATGCGTTGCGGCCTCCCAAATCGGATCCCATGATGGGTCTCCGTCGAACGCATCACCCTTCACACCTGCCGGATTCACTTCGAACAATGCCTGGTCAATGTGATTGTGGTATGGATCAAGTACGACAATGATCTTGTCGGTGGTCAGAGAATTGAAAGTTCCGTTGTTTCCATTCCCGTCAAGCAGTTGATCGCGGCGCGCGAGCGGCGCTCTGATTCCCTTGGCTCCCAGCGAATCGTACACGCGCGCACCGATGTAAAGAGCGGCGTCATCGTAGAGAATCCGGATCTCAGTGCGCTGCGTTCCCGGCTGGCCCTCGTTCGGCTGGCGTTGTGTGAACTTGGTGATCGGCGTCGCGGCGTTCCATGCCGCGTCATCAAGCTTCCCGTCCAGTGTTATAGGCCCATCCCGTCTCACTGCCTGGGCGACGGGAGGTATTCGCGTGCGAACCGACGACGCGGTGGTGTCCTGCGCATGGCCAACCAGCGGCGCAACAGCAAGCGTAACAAAGAGTGCAGTCCGATATACGTACATAGCGTGGTTCGATGTAGGGTCTGTTTTCTGCCATCGGGGGGTTAGATGGCCGATGCACGCAAATGGTTGCAAGCAATTCGAGAATTTCTTACGGCCATGGGCGCGGGCGCGGCCACGGCCATGGCCAAGGACCGAACGCGCGACCACCAGCAAGCGATCGAACCGCCGCCTCGCGCACTTGTGGATCCTTCGAATCAATGAGCACGCGCATTCTTGCAGCGGTGTTGCCGCCTGACTTGGAGATCGCGCGGATCAGCGCGCGACGTATTTCGGGATTCTGTTCGCGTCCCAGAGCGGAATCGATTGCGGCAAGTGCGGTGCTGTCGCCCAACTGACCGAGCGCCCACGCGGCGCGGAGTCTCGTATCATCGTTGGAGTCCCTTAGTAGATGAGACAGAGCGGCTACGGCGCGATTGTCGCTGCGGCCGGCATGGCCCAGTGCCCACGCCGCGGTCCCCCGCACGCTCACGCTTTGGTCCGACTCAGCAGCGGCCGCGAGGACGTCGGTCGCCGATTCATCGCCTGTGTGACCGAGCGCCCAGGCCGCGGATTCTCGCACGTCTTCGTCCGAATCCTTTTGCAGTGCGCGCTGCAGCGCAGTCGACCCTGAGGTTTCGTCGAGCTCGCCTAGGGCCCAGGCGCTCATCTCGCGAACCTTGGCGTCGCTGTCATTGGTCAACGCCGTCGCCAGTGCAAGCGCGCCATCCTTGGCATCCAACTTTCCGAGCGCCCAGGCGGCTGCACGCCGCACTGATGCAACATCGTCGTGCTGAAGCGTGCGTACGATGGCGGTAGCGCTACTCACCGAGTCGAGGCGACCAAGTGCGACCACCGCTGCTTCACGAGCAAGGGACGAAGTGTCACCTAGCGCGGACACCAACGGTCCACGCGCGCGACCGTCGTCGATTCGACCGAGCGCCCACGCAGAATTTGCGGCCGCACCACTCGAGGCATCCCGAAGCGAGTGGATGAGCTGGCTCACCGCTGTCTTTGCGTGTACCAGCCCGAGACCGAAGGCGGCAACCGCTCGCACAGACGCGTCGTTGCTCGCAAGCCGTTTGACAAGTTGCGGCGTAACAGCCGAATCATCCTGCGTGCCGATAAGTCGAACGGAAATCTCTCGGACGCATTGATCTTCTGACGCGAGTCCATCCATCAGGCGCGCGATATCAGCCGCCGGCAGAGCGCGCGTCCCAATCGACCACTCGCGATCCCGTGATGGTCCAAGTGGCGTCACCGGCGCGTCGCCACCGCGCCGCCAATTCCCGTCATCGACGGCGCGCGACGCCAGCGAGCAGATCGCGGGCGGCGCACCCCGCGCGGCAGTCAGGAGCGCGCTTACATCGAACTGTGGACTTGCGTGCGTATTGTCCTTGATCGCGTTTCCTGCATGGTCGTGCTTCGCAGCGCCGGCCGTGGAGACCAGCATCGCCGCAGCCAACGATCCAATGATTCGTAGCATCCTTTTTCCTCTGTAGTCGCCCACGATTTTAGTAGGTCGTATGGTGAAAAATCAGCACTTCTGGACAAAAGAATAGCCGCGCAACGGCTTCTGTCGGCCGTTGCGCGCAACCCAACGATCAGGGAAACGGCCGGGGCTCAGGCCAGGGCCACGGCCACGGGCGTGCGCCGCGCCCGCCGGCCAGCACGTCCACGGCCATTTCCTTGATCTTTGGATCTGGTGACTCGAGTAGTCCGCGAACCGCACTCAGAGCCTGATCGCCCATCGCACCCAGCGCGCGTACGTAGTCAACCTGAATATCCTTACTCGTTTCCGTGCGCAGTGCAGCCTGCAACGCCGGTATTGCGGTAGTATCGCGAATTCTGAACAGCGCCCAGGCAGTTAGTTGACGCACGTCAGGATCTTCGTCGCGAAGCCTCGCGATGAGGGCAGCAGGTGCGCTTGTCGGCCGCACCGTACCAAGCGCCCACACTGCCTTCTC
Organism: Gemmatimonadaceae bacterium; assembly: GCA_039924325.1. Classification (GTDB taxonomy): domain Bacteria; phylum Gemmatimonadota; class Gemmatimonadetes; order Gemmatimonadales; family Gemmatimonadaceae; genus Fen-1247. The sequence continues at coordinate 5,157 of JBDTAZ010000282.1, read as the reverse complement.
GCGAACGATCGCGCTCTTGTCACTTACCGCTGCAACGAGCGTTGGCTCCGATGCCTTGTCCCCGACGTGTCCCAGCGACCATGCTGCAGTCGCGCGGACCGAATCACTCGCGTCGCTGCGCAACGCGGTCGCAAGCCCAGTCGCACCGGTGTTGCCCGAATCAGGGTCGTGGCCAAGGGCCCAGGCCGCTGTTTCCCGAACTCTCGCGCTCGCATCATGAAGCAATGCGCGATTCAGGGCGGCGGATGCGACAGGATTTTGTGAATACTTGGCCAACCCCCACGCAGCTGTGCGGCGCAGTTCCGGACTCGTGTCGGTCCCGAGCACCTTGGCGAGAAGGTCGACACGCTCATCCGGAGTTTTCGAATTGAAAGACGGATCGAGCGAGATCTCCGGATCCGCAACGACAATACCCGATCGGCCCTCGGGACCGTCGACGCGGCGGTTCATATTGGCGTTGGATCCAGGCAATGCGGCCCCTGCAATGTTCAGGGCGCTTGTCGCCACCTGTGTGCCGAACTTCGAAGCGGCGTCACGTAGCGCTGCGTTGGGATTGTCGCTCGTAGGCACATCTTGACCGACTCTCGGAACGGCTGCTTTAGCGCTGGCATGCACGCCACTCGTCACACCTTGCTGTGCGTCGCGCGGCGACACGCGTTCGTTTGATTTCACAACGTGTGGTGCCGCCACAGGTGCTGATCTCCGCGCAGGTGCAGCGGCCCCGACGAGAATCGCGAGAACGCCGAGCGAGCCGACGAGCGCGCCCGCTTTCCAGCGGTTCGGACTCGAGCGCGTGAGCTGCGGATCCAGTATCGCCAGCATGCGGCCCTCAAACTCCTTTCTCCGCGCCATGGCGAGCGCTACCATCGGAGTGCTGTCGCCGCGGACCGAGGTGACAATGTCGAGCAGATGCTCGGCGTAATCCGCAGCGCGTGTTCCGCACATCAGCGCAAGGTCATCACAAGCCCGTTCGCTTTCGGATCTCAGTCGCTTTGCCGCCGTCCAAACTAGCGGGTGGAACCAGTAAACTGCGCAGGCGATACGGCCAACAGTATGACCAAACAGATCGTTACGTCGCACATGCGCGAGCTCATGCAGCAACACCGCAGTGCGGCGCTCGCGCGACCAGCCTTCGCTCTCCAGCGGCAATACAATCGTCGGGTGAAAAATGCCGCAAGCGAATGGCATCTTTGTTTCGCGACTCTGCAACAGTCGGGGAGCAGTCTCCAGACCGATACGATCCGAAATCTCCCATATCGTATCGAGCCACTCGGGCCCGGCCAACGCAACGCTGTTACGAACGATTCGCCGGAGTGACAGGGCGGCATATGCGAGCGAAGCTATCACTGCCAACGCGACCACAAGCCAGATTGAGAGGACAAGCGTAAACGGACTTGCGTCACCGATCCATGCAACGGCTCTGGCCGTAGCACTTGGCGGCGCACTCGCGCGTTGCATTGCGGGGACCTGGACCGAAGTACGTTCGAGGGTCGGAGCATGCGTCGACGCTTGGTTGCGTACATCGGGCGGAACGGTTCCAATTGATTCCGGCGCGTTTACCGCGCTGAGTGCCGGGAGAATTCGAAGATGAAGCGGCGACCATGCGGCCAGCGCCGGCACTAGAAGCAACGCGCCAAGTGTTATCAGCCAGACCAGGTGACGCGCTCCGGCTGATGCTCGCTGCATTGCGAGCGTTATGCCGAGAGCGCCGACAAGGATCAGCGTCGCTTTGACGATCAGGAGCAGCATCGACACATTTTCACCGGTGAAGGACGCGCCGTCGGCAATTGGGAAAGGTAGTGTCACCTGCCCTCCTGTCGGGCGCGACGGATCGTGTCGCGGTGACGCTGTACATCGGCTTCTGTGATTTCAGTGTCCGACATGCGGAGGAGTGCGGTAACTGCCTGCTCCGGTGAACCTGCGAAGTAGGTTCTTACGACGTGAGCAAGAACATCCTCGCGTGCCGTTTCGGTGGGCCGCGCCGGCGAGTACACGTACCGCGGGCCATCCTCCTTATATCGTATCGCCTGTTTTTCGGCGAGGATGCGCAGCACTGAGCGTACCGCCGAATACGTTGGCGGATCAGGCAGGTCATTCATGATCTCTGCCACGGTCGCTTCGCCTCGCCGGTGCAGAATGTCCATCACCTGACGCTCCCGTCGGGAAAAGGAGGGCGCCGGGGACGCTTCTGTGGCTCGCTTCGATGGCATGGAGGAATCTCGACTGGTCATGAGGGGCGACATGCATTGCTGAAAAATCAACTGTGTTGAATTTTCACCATTGATCGAACGCTGTCAAGGCCCGATTTCGAGATCTTGCGATCCGACCCGGGGGCGCCAACTTCACGCAACTGCGAGCATCGAAGAAATCACCTGATGAACTTGAGGCTGGAAATGGAGTGTCTCCGCGAAGCGAGCAGTAGCCTTGTCCGGCGTGCCACTGTGGCAGCCGTTACGATGATTGCCCTAGCCGCGGGACTTCCAGCGGTCAGCGAAGCTCAGGCGAGTGGCGAGCCCGCGGCGTCCGGGGGCTCCTTCACGCTCCAGCAAGTTCTCGACTACCCGTTTGCTACGGGGTTGGCAGCGTCTCCGAAATCGTCACGTATCGCGTGGGTGATAGAGGTGTCCGGCGTCCGTAACATCTGGACAGCAGAAGGCCCGGATTTCAAAGCGTATCCGCTGACCGCCTACAACCGCGACGATGGTCAGGAGCTCACCAACGTCGCGGTTTCACCCGACGGCAAGACTGTGATTTATGTGCGCGGAGGAGACCACGACGCCAACTGGCCGGCTGAAGCAGGACTGCAGCCAGATCCCGATCATTCTCCCGAGAAGCCGAAGCTCGAAATACTGTCACTGGTCGCTGACGGCGCATCAACGCAGAAGCCGAAGTTGTTGGCCGAGGGCGATGCTCCGGTGATTTCACCACGCGGCGATCGAGTGGCGTTCGTGAAAGACAAGGCCATCTGGGTCGTGCCCCTCAATGGAAACGCAGCGGCGAAAGCGATGTTCTTCGCCCGCGGAACGAGTACCGATCCGACGTGGTCACCGAACGGAGACAGGCTCGCATTTGTCTCCGATCGAGGCGACCACAGCTTTATTGGAATCGTCGGTTCAGACTCCGCTCCCATTCAATACCTGACGCCGTCAACGTCGCGCGATTTTTCGCCGCGCTGGTCGCCGGACGGAAGTCAGATTGCATTTGTTCGAATGCCCGGTTCAGGCGGTGCGCCCGAGACGCTCCTCGATCTGCACCCTGATCCGTGGGCGATATGGGTCGCGAGTAGCAATACTCTCTCTGGTCATCGCGTATGGCAAAGTCCCAATACGCTACGAGGATCCGCGCCGGGCACCGACGGTGGGGCCAATCTCGCGTGGGGCGCAGGGAATCGACTTGTATTCCTGAGCGACGTGGATGGTTGGCCACATCTATACTCGGTCGGTGCGACCGGAGGCGCGCCGTTACTGCTCACACCCGGACCGTTCATGACCGAGTTCATATCGATGACGCCGGACCGGTCTGCGATGTTATACAGCGCCAACACCGGTGCGACGGCTGGCGATCATGATCGCCGCCACATCTTCCGCGTTCCGGTCGATCGCGCAACTCCGGTTGCGCTCACCAGTGGAAGCGGAATAGAGTGGATGCCTCAGGTAACGGGCGATGGACGCACCGTCGCCTTCATCGGCGCAGGTGCTCAAAAACCGATGCTCGCAAAGGTCGTTGCGATGTCCGGTGGCACGGCACAGTCGCTCGCAGAAGAATCGATTCCGTCGGACTTTCCAACCAGCGCACTCGTCATTCCCAAATCGGTGACGTTCAAGGCGCCCGATGGCACAACGATCCACGGCCAGCTATTCGAGAGCGCCGAAAACTCGGTGGCAAAAAAACCTGGTATCGTCTTCGTACACGGCGGTCCGCCGCGCCAAATGTTGCTCGGCTGGCACTACATGGACTACTACTCCAATTCCTACGCGGTCAATCAATACCTGGCGAACCACGGGTATGTCGTACTGTCAGTCAACTACCGACTCGGAATCGGTTACGGTCACGACTTTCACAATCCTCCGCACGCGGGGCCGTGGGGCGCATCGGAATATCAGGACGTAAAGGCTGGCGCTGAATATTTGCGAGCGTTACCACACGTCGACGCGCAACACATCGGAATCTGGGGTGGTTCATACGGCGGCTATCTCACCGCGATGGCACTCGCGCACGACTCCGAAATATTCAAGGCCGGTGTCGACATGCATGGTGTACATAACTGGATCACGGAATACGGCGGCTTCAACACCGAACAGTTGAAGTACGAACAGGGAGATCTGAAAAAAGCGATGGCCGTTGCGTGGAAGTCATCGCCCGTATCCGCGATCTCAACGTGGAAGAGTCCGGTGCTCCTCATTCAGGGAGACGATGATCGTAACGTGTACTTCCACGAGACGGTGGATCTGGCGCGTCGACTGTCGAAGCAGGGGGTGTCCTTCGAGGAACTGGTTATCCCCGACGAGATTCACGGTTTCCTGCGTCATCAGTCCTGGTTTCGCGCGGATTCAGCAACGGCGGCGTACTTCGACAAGCAATTCAAGACGCAGTGAGCAATCACGCGGGCCGGAGTTGACGGAGCCGATCGTCGCATGACGGGTCAAGCACGACACCAACTCTCGCCCACGGCCAACGCTCGACGTGAAGTCCTCGAGGAAAGCAGAAGGGCTCGGTATATCACCGAGCCCTTCTGCTTTGCGCTTGGACGTACTCAGAACGGCAGATCATCATCCTCATCCGCAAGCGCGGCAGGGAAATCCTCGAACTCTCCGGCGGTCGACGAACTACCTGCGCGTCCGGAGGCGGCAGGCCGCGACGCACGCGAGGGCTGCGATTCTCCATCAAATTCTCCGCCGCCGCCACGGCCGCTCAGCATGAGCAGTTCGCGGACACGAATCTCTGTCGTGTAGCGAGTCTGGTTCTCCTTGTCCTGCCATTGGCGATATTCGATCGCGCCTTCGACGTACAATTTGTCGCCCTTCTTGATATACTTTTCGACCACGTCGGCGAGACCCATTCCCTTGTCACTGCCGCCAGTAGCACGTCCCGCATTCCATGCGACGCAACGATGCCATTCCGTTTTTTCCTGCTTGTCGCCCCCCTGACCGGTCCATG
>JBDTAZ010000281.1:0-4581 GCA_039924325.1 Gemmatimonadaceae bacterium | reverse complement strand
TCTCGAGCGCGCGGATGTTCATTTCGTAGCCGACGTACCCGGACTCTCCGCTTGCGGTCGCGACAGATCCGGCGTCGGTGACTGATGCAACGCTCACGTCGCGACCGGAGGCAACGCCGACTTCGGGGTCGGCGAAGGCCCGCACAAGAGACTTGAGCGCGTCGGGCAGGATACGGATAGTCGCGTCGGTATTAACGATGATTTCTCCGCGAGCCGCGGGCCCCGCCGCATTTTCAGCGGCACTTTTCCCCCGCCGGCTCTCGAGTCGCAGAAGCTCAACACCGCGGTCCCAGAACTCGCGCACGATGTCATCCGTGCCATCCGTCGAAGCATCAGAAATGACGAGTACCTGGCGGCGATCCGCTGGATAGTCGAGCGCGAGCAGCGCGTCGAGTGTAGCGCGGATACTGTGCGCTTCGTTGTAGCAAGGCACCGTGATCGTGATCATAGGCCATGCAACCTCAATCGTACCAGATTGACTTGCACCGACGAAGGCAGCGCCAATTTTGAGCAGAACCGGGTATACAGCGTATGCGTAAATGCCGATGATTAGCGGCAGGAGTATCAACGTCGGAAGAACCAGGTTCATCTAACGGCCGCCGGAGTGAGTGGTTGGATCGATCGGTAGAGCGACTCATACTCGCGGAGCCATGAATCGGTGTCGAATTGGGTGAGTAACCGCGCTCGTGCTCGCTCAGCGCGTTTGGCGGACGCGTTGGGATCCGCAAGAGCGGACCGCAGGCCGGCCGCGAGCGCCGGCGGATCGTCCGGAGCAACCAGTATCGCCTCATCAGCCGAAAGCATGTCCGGGACTCCACCAACCCGTGTCGCGACTATGGGCACACCGCACGCCATCGCTTCGAGAAGCACCATCGGCGTTCCTTCTGTACGCGAACTCAACGCCAAAACGTCGAAAGCGCGCAGAAGCTCTGCGGCGTGGGGTACGCGGCCGTGGAACCGCGTGTTGCGCGCTACATCCAACTCGCCGGCGAGCTGTGTCAGCGCCAACCTGTCCGTGCCGTCACCGACTAGAGATAGCCCGACCTGAAGGTCTGCCAGTTGTGTCATCGCCTGCAACATCACATCGGGCCCCTTTTCCGAGCTCAGCCTTCCTACCCAGCCAATCTGCAATCCGGGGCCGATCCCCAGGCGCTGGCGCGCGGAGGTGGCATCAAGCGTGGCAGCGGCAGTTCCAAGCGCGTTGGGGATGAGGTGCACTGAATCACGTGCGGCGCCCGCACGGAAGAGTTTTTCTGCGACGTTCGCCGATACAGCCACTATTGCCGATGCGCGGCGTGCGGTCCTTATCTGGAGCCACTCATACACGCGCGCCTTGCGATCCGTCGCCGAAAACCCGTGCAGGGTAGTTACCGACGGAATGCCCATCGCGCGAGCGACTCCAATGTCGAGGATGTCGCTCCTGTATCCGTGGGAATGCATCACGTCGACCGACAGCTCGGTCAGCAATCGGCGGACGCCGCTGCGTTCGGGTGCGAACGTGCGTGCCGGAGAATGGATGACGTGAACCTTTAGCCCCGCGTCGCGTGCCTCTTCCACGAAGGGGTTGCTGGTGACATCAAGCACGGCTGCAATTGTCACCGAGTGGCCCATTGCAGAATGGCCGAGCGCCAGTGTGCGCACCACGGTCTCCAATCCCCCAACGTCGGCGGGGGCAAGAACGTGAAGGATCGACAACGGTCTATCGGTCATTTTGCTGCGCGCCCAGCTTTGTGGGCTTCGCTGTAGAGCGTTTCGTAACGTCGCACCATAGCGTCGAGGCCGAACGTCTCCACAACGCGGCCACGAGCGCTGCGCGAGTCGCGCTTCAGTGTCTCAGAATTTCGGAGAGCGTCCAGGAGTGCCATTGCGAGAGCGTCGGGATCCGCCGGCGGAACCAGGCGGTGCGCCAGTTCGGGGCCGAGTACGGCGGAGTTTCCCCCGACATTGGTGACTACTGGACAGAGGCCCGCGCTCATGGCCTCGAGCAATGACACTGAAGTACCTTCGCTGTGGGACGACATCGCGAACACTGTGAATGCACGAGTAATGCGCTCTATGTCGCTCCGCCAGCCTAGAAAGTGAACCGAATCGGAAACACCGAGTCGTGTCGCGGACAATTCTAGTGACTCACGCTCGGATCCATCACCAACAAGCACCAGCACGGGCCCCGAAGACTTGCTCCACTTGGCACGGAGCTTTGCGAACGCGTCAATCATTACGTTGTAGCCCTTGATCGGTTCGAGCCGGCCAATGCTCCCGATGATCGGGACATCCGATCCAACTCCGAGTTCCTTCCGGAGTTCGCCATCGTCGTCGCGCGGTGTGTAGCGCTCGGTATTCACACCATTCGGAATTACGCAGATTCGCGACGGGTCAGGTATGAATGTGTTGAGATGCAGCCGGAGATTCTCTGATACGGCGGCTACGACGTCGACACGACGCGACGCGCGGCGATCGATCGCGCGATGCAGCCATGGATCCGGGTTCTGGCGCCCGTGGTCGGTAAATATCTGACGCGGGACACCGGCGATTGATGCTGCCAGGCTGGCCTTGTATAGAACTCCGCTATGCAGATGCGTAACGTCTGGCGCAATCGCGCGTATCTGTCGCGAAAGAGTACGTGGGTACAACATCGAGAACTTCGTCATCTGGTTGGCGACGTGGAGAGTCGCAAATTTGTCCAGGCCTTCTCCGAAGTGCCCCATGTAGCCGAGCGCCATGACATGGGATTCGAAGCGATCGCGGTCCGTGCGCTGGACGAGTTCGGCTACGACCCGCTCCAGGCCACCGTAGTTGAGATTATTGACGACGTGCAGGACGCGGATGCGCTGATTCATCGCCCCAATTGCTTGAACCACTGCAGCGACTCACGCAGGAACGGTCGGCCATCCCCTCGGCGATGGACCTCGCTCACGTCGTTCGGATGTCTCACGAGGAAGTCGCCGAACGCGCGCCAGCGTGACGAAGCATCATCCGGTAGCGAGAGTTTCGTCTTGGACTTGCGGAGTCTGGCAAGGAGGTGATCGACGTCGCCCCAGAACCAGCGAGATCTGACGTCGGTCCGGAAGCGGTCCACGTGTTCCGGCGAGCCGCCTGAGGCAACGTCGATCAGCAGGCGCGGAAAGTCGACGCCCGCGTCGATGGCGAGTTGCAGCGATCCCCAGAACCGACCGTTGATTTCCATGAGGTAAGGGGTTCCGTCAGCGGCGTCGAGCTTGTACTCGACCATTGCGACACCCTGCCACGAAAATTCGGCAAGCAACGCGAGCGACACTCGCAGCAACTCCTGATCGACGGGAATGCTGCTCCGGTACACGCTGACGCCGCCCGATGGGGGCTTCTCGCGTATGCGACGGTGTGCAAACTGCGCAATAAGCTCACCGTTCCAGATGAGAACGAACACGCCGACTCCGGGCCCCATTACTCGCTGCTGCAATAAAAGCGGGTACGCTCTCGGATCAATGGCATCGAGGATCGCGAGCAGTTCGCGTTCGGAGGCCGCATGTTCGACTGAGAGTTTGAGACGATCGCCGGCACCGCCCGAAACCGAGCGGGCTGGCTTGACAACCAGCGGATACTTGAGCGCTGCGGTGTCGGTCGCCTGCGCGCTTTGCGAATCGACAAGCACGCTCTGCGCTGGCACCGCGATGCCGACTCTGGCTGCTGCTTCCAGCACGGCTTCCTTGTTGGCGATTCCGTTAAACGTTTCAGCATCGACAAACGGAATCAGCACGCCTGGGAAACGAGCACGTTCTGGCAGCAGTGCCAGGAGCGCTGGTTCAGTCATAGGAATGATCGTGTCGATGCCTTTTTGGGCAACAAGAGTGCGGACGTTCTCGACGAAGCGTCCGGCGTCGTCGAGCGACGAAGCAACGACATGTTCCGAACTTGCGAAGCGGGATCCGCCGGCAAGTGAGCGCGGGATTGTTGCGCAAACATGTACCAAATGACCGGCAGCGCCAAGGGACCGCACAACAGCGAGAGAAGCTCGCTGTTCGCCATCGGTGACGAGAATCGTGCGACGCTGCGAATTCGGGGCCATCAACTCTTGATGACGCCGGCGGCGCGAAGGACAAAGCCGGCGCGCGACACGCCCGCGGGCACGTTAAGTCGAGGTATCGCGAACGGATTGCTTGGTCGTGGGGACGTCCATCCACCTTCAATCATGAAGCCGGCATGGTAGCCTGCATCGTGTGAGGCATCCATCACTCGGCGGTCGGCGAGACCGTACGGATAGGACACCATCGGCAGAGCGCGTTCGCCATACTGCTTTAGCCATTCGAGTGGTTGCGCCAGCTCGTTCATCAATTCACCGTCATCGAGAGAGACAAGATTGGGGTGGTTGGATGTATGAGCGGCGAGAGTGATTCCGGAAAATTCCAATGCGTCGGCCAGTTGCCCACTTGACGCACCACTCGCGTGGGGTGGTACTTCGTTCTCACGCATTCCCGCGGCGCGGGCCAGTTCCAGGACTTGACCGTTCAATCCATGCGCATCTGTCAGCGCTCTTGCACGGAACGCGTCATCGAGTCCGGAGTCCGCCTGCGAGAGGATGTCCCACCAGAACGTCTTTCCGTCGAG
>JBDTAZ010000280.1:0-9437 GCA_039924325.1 Gemmatimonadaceae bacterium | reverse complement strand
GGAATGACGAGCCGACGAACGCGACTTACGGGTGCGGCAGTCTTGGGCTTGGCACGCTGACCAGCACGCCGGTTACCACCAGAACGAGACCCGCGAAGAACAGTTCGCGAGTTGCACTACGATGAATGTCGCGACCGGCTTGTTCGGTCCCCAATCGCGGGCGCATTCTACGCCAGTTCCACGCGCCAAGCGCGACCACGGTTGCGACGAGGACGAGCTTCACATCAAGCGCGTAGCCGTACGATGTGGTCCACAGCGCGGCAACAAACTTGAGATGGCGCCACGCCGTTGTGATTCCCGTAATCACGAGCAATAGCGATGCACCGATTGCAACAGGCGAGAATGCTCCCACCATTTCCGCGACGAGAGTGCCGCGATTTTCAGATGGAAGATCACTGCGTAGAATCGCAGGGAGACCCGCCATGACCATTACGAATAGTGTACCAATCCATAGCGACGCTGCGACTTCGTGCAGTGGATTTACGAGCGAGGTCCACTTCCCCGATGTGATGTTCTGTAGCGCGTAACAGATTCCGGCTATGGCGGCGACGATCCATCCGGCACGCACACGCTTGATCGCAACCGCGAATGCAACCAGGAAAACCAGCGCAAAGCCGAAGGGAATGACGTACCTGTTCCCGCCGGCGGCCACAGTCGCGGAGAAGGTGAGCCCCTTATCAGCCGCGCGTGCCGAGATGCTCATGAAGAGGTTCAGCAGCATGAACAGTGTTCCGATCACGCCGATTCGCGCCGCACCAATCTCGGCGAGGCCGAGCGAAGCGCCAGTCGCGCCATCGGCTCGCAAGCGGGAGGCATTAGTACGAAGCAGTACGAGCCAGCGGAATCCGAGGGCTCCGAATATTCCGAAGTACGCGAGAAACCCAGCGTATTCGAGGGCCAGGCCCGAGGCGGTAACGCTGTCCTCGGCGGCTTGCAGTAAAGGATAAATAGTCACCATGCAAAATTTACGGATAGGGCAGGTTCAGTGTTGGGGCGGACAACCGCGCCGCGCTTGGTGCAAACAACTGTCGCGCCGAGGCGCGGAGGGGTATTGTTTAGCAGGCGAAGGTGCCGTACCGACCTTCCCGAGGTTTACCCCGCTAAATCGGAGATGTTATGAAAGCGTCATTTTTGGTGGGCCTGCTTCTCGTGGGAGCATGTGCGAGCAGTGGAACCCAGGCTGGCGATGTCGGAAATCCTGGCGGCGGCGACATCGACGCAAATATCAAACACGTCGAACTCAGTGGCGGCTCCGGGATTCCGGGATCCATCGACCTAAGTGCGGACGCACAGTCCCGCGTGCCTGCGACATGGCATCCCCTGAATGCGACAGCGGAACGTACGTGGGCATATCTGCCGATCGCCTACAGCAAGCTCGGTCTCGCGATAACGCGATACGACTCCGCTTCACACATCATTGAAGGTGAACGTCTTCGCTCACGAGCGGATTTCGGAGGCAAACAGCTTTCGGCTATGATGAACTGCGGCGACGTAGCTGGGATGCCAAACGTGACACGATTCGAAATCAACATTGAGGTGCGCTCTGGTGTGAAAGGATCCGGGAATACCAGCAGTGTCGCAAGCGTTGTGACAGCCACAGCAAAACCTGGCGGCGTATCCGGTGATCAAATGCCATGCACCGTGAGCGGGCTTGCCGCAGATCGCGTAGCGGCAGCAGTTGCGGAAGCACTGGCTGCGACGCAATAGCGCGGTAGCGCCGTAGCACAGAGTCATCCCGGCGAAGGCCGGGATGACACACGCTTCGGCTGAAACGTTCCTTGTAATCCGGCTGACAGCTTGGATCGTGCCCGGCACTCCCGCGATAATCTTTATGCAACTTTCCAATAGCCCGGTGTAGATGACGTAATGTCATCAACCTCGGAGTTCTTCATGAAGTGCGTGAATGGTATGACTATGAGACGCGTTCTCACGACGATGGTTGTTCCTGCAGCTCTTGTAATGAGTGCAAGCACTGCGAGCGCGCAGTGGAATCCTCAACAGGCCCAGCAGTATCCGCAGTATCCGCAACGCGGTTATCCTGGACAACAGCAAGCACGCTACGGATCACAGCAACAGTTGTTCGTGTGGCAGGGTCGCGTCGATCGCGAGATCCGCATTCAGATGAATGGTGGGCGTGCGTCGGTGATTCAGATCGGCAATAATGAGCGCACCAACGGCCGAGTACGCACATTTAATTCCGTTCCGCAACAGGATGGAATAGTGACGGTTCAGAAACTCGAGGGCCGCGGAAAGGTTGACGTTGTGCAGCAGCCTGATCGTCGCAATGGATACACAGCGATAGTTCGGATGCGTGATCCAAGTTCCGGTGCAGGCACGTACCGCATCGCAGCATACTGGCAACCGAACGGAAACTACGATACGAACGGCAATGGTCGAGGCGACGGCCGCGGAAATGGCCGCGGAAATGGTCATGACAACGGTCGCGACAATGGTCAGTACGACAATGGTGCCGGGGGTTACGGGCAGCATCGAGGCAACTGGTAGGAGCTGATAGGACGGGTTGGGAGCCGGCGCTTCGATCCGGCTGAATAATGAAGAACCTGTTATTCGCTATGGCATTGGATCGTCATGGAGAAGGCGTTCCCAGGCGCGACCGATCGGTCGCGCCCGGCCGCATTAAACCTCCACAGGAGCTTCATTTTGGCCAAGCGTTTATCCGTAGTCCTGTCCATGAGCTTGCTGGCCCTGGTGGCTGCGAGCGCCGGCGCGCAGACTACACAGTCAGCGAATCCGGTTGAGTTGGGTATCGACGCGGTGATCGCATCGACCGTAGGAAGCAGCCCGAACGTCACTCAGGTATCGATCCCCGACGCCGTGTTTCGTGTGGGCTTTTTTGTGAGCAACGATCTCTCGATCGAGCCACGAGTAGCCCTTTCTTCGACAAGTGGCGGCGGATCCACCTTCACGTCGTATAGTGGAGAACTGGGACTGCTGTATCACTTCGTCCCCGGCGACCGCCCGGGCACCGGTGTGTACGTCCGACCGTTCGCCGGCTTCGACGGCACCAGCGGTGGAGGCAACAGTACACAAGCGCTTATCGGCGTCGGCCTTGGAACCAAGATTCCGTTCGCGGACCGGCTGGCAACGCGGATCGAGCTGAACTATGGCCACGCCTTCTCGTCAGGCAGCAACACCGGCGGAAACGAGATCGGCGCATCTATTGGCCTGTCGTTCTTCACGCGCTAGAACTTCCTGACCCGACCCTGCCGACACCATCGGCGGGCGCAGGTAGCTATCGATCGAGTTCCTCTACCCTCCCGTGCATCCCGCGCGGGAGGGTTTTTCGATTCACGGTATCGCGCCGAGGTGACGCCGAGGTAATGCCGGGGTGGCGCCCAGCCAGCGACCGGTGCATAATGGCGGCGCTGGCAGTTTGGTGCTGCATCCGGCAACCTCTACCTCTCCGTCCCGATGTTCAAGCTCTCCCTCCCCCGCCTGTTCTGGACTGCTTCGAGCGCGATAGCAATCTTTCCGCTTGGCCCGCTGCTCACGGCGCATCACCCAGACGGTACGATCGACGCTGCGCCCACAGCACTTCCATCCTTTGCTGAACCGAGTCTGTCACCAGATGGAAGCGAAATCGCATTCGTTTCTGCGGGTGACATCTGGACAGTTCCTGCACGCGGCGGAGATGCCCGACTGCTGGTTTCGAACGAAGCCGCCCAATCACGGCCGTTGTATTCACCTGACGGCACTCGCATCGCATTCGTCTCGACGAGAACAGGCAACGGAGACATCTATGTACTCACGCTTGCGACGGGTGATCTGCTTCGCATCACGTACGATGATCAATCCGAGCAGCTCGACTCGTGGTCGCACGACAGTGGATGGCTGTACTTCTCGTCAGGGCGGAACGACATATCGGGGATGAGTGACGAGTTCCGCGTGCATTCCGATGGCGGTACACCAATGCCGGTTGCGGCTGATCGTTATGCCGCGGAATTCTGGGGTGCTCCATCTCCGGACGGAAAAACTCTCGCAATCACGGCGCGCGGCGTTTCGCGTGGCCAGTGGTGGCGAAAGGGGCACAGCCATCTAGACGAAAGCGAAATCGATCTGGTGCGTGACGTTCGCAACGTTCCGACATACACGCCAATCGTGCCACTCGGAGCGAAAAGTGGCTGGCCCATGTGGAGCCCGGACGGTGCAACGATATTCTTTGTCTCTGATCGGAGTGGCGCACCCAACCTGTGGCAGCAGTCCGCGAGCGCAGGCGCGACAGCCAGGCAACTGACGACATTTACTGATGGACGTGTAGTGTGGCCCGCAATGTCCGCGAACGGCACCTCGATCGTGTTTGAACGTGACTTCGGAATCTGGCGCTACGACGTTGCGGCTCAGAAAGCCACGCAGGTACAGATAGCACTGCGCGGTTCAGCTGGATCGACGGGCGTCGAACATGAGACATACACGAGTGACATTCAGCAATTCGTGCTGTCGCCGGATGGCAAGAAGGTCGCGTTCATTGTGCATGGTGAAGTGTTCGCCGCGTCGGCAAAGGACGGCGGCAACGCAATGCAGGTAACCGACACGCCCGCCGAAGAAGATCAGATCAAATGGGCACCAGATAGCAAACGGCTTTGCTACACGAGCGACAGAGACGGTCCGCAGCACCTGTTCATGTACGACTTCTCAACCAACACAGAGACGCAACTCACCCATGGGACCAGCAGTGACGTCTCACCGGAATGGTCTCCCGACGGTAGCCAGATCGCATATAATCACGGTGCAAAAGAACTCCGGATTCTGAACGTTGCCAGCCATGTTGATCGTCTTCTCGCGACCGCGGCACTCAATCGGCCGCCGTTCCTGGGAAGATCCGAGATGATGTTTTCGCCCGACGGCAAGTGGATTGGCTACACGCCAGACGTCGGCCCACGAAGCTTTTCCGATATCGAGGTTGTAAGCGTTGCCGGCGGCGAGAGCAGACCGGTCAGCTTTCTCGCGAACACATCCACAAACGCGATCGCGTGGAGTCGCGACGGTACGTACATCTTGATGGCAACCGGGCAACGAACCGAGACACGGCAGTTTGCGCGAATCGATCTCATCCCGCGCACTCCGCATTTTCGCGAAGACCAGTTCCGCGATCTATTCCGCGAAGAATCACCACGCAACCCGGCTACGCAGCCCCGATCGCCGCAACAGCGTCCGCAACAGCGTCCGCAACAGCTGAACACGGCCGATTCGAGCGCCGCGCCACGCACCGCGATCGCGATGCCCGATTCGGAAACTCCGAGCGGCAGGAGCTCCAAGCCATTGGTGAAGCCGGTGAGAATCGACTTCGATCATATTCGCGATCGGTTGTCGCTACTTCCGGTTGAAATTGATGTGGGTGCGCTTGCAATCAGCCCCGACGGCAAGACCGCGCTCCTAACGGCAAACTCTGCAGGCGAGACAAACCTGTACGTGTATCCGTTGGACGATCTTGCCAAGGACGCTGGCGTCGCGCGTCAGCTGACATCATCGTCCGGCCGAAAGTCCGACGCGCAGTGGTCGCCGGATGGCAAGGAGGTGTTCTATCTCCAGAACGGCAAACTGAACACGATCAACGTGGAGTCACGAACGACGCGACCTCTCGCGGTATCCGCTGAGATGAACGTGGACTTCTCGAAGGAGAAGATGGAGGTGTTCACTCAGGCCTGGACATATCTGCGCGACAACTACCAAAACCCGAAAATGAACGGCGTTGACTGGAATGCAACGCGCGCGGAGTACACGCAACGGATCGAGGGCGCCCAGACGCCGGACGAGATGCGGCGCATTCTGTCTCTGCTGGTTGGAGAGTTGAACTCGTCGCACTCCGGCATCGGAGCGCGTGCTCCGCACGGCCCTTCAGCTGCGCGCGTTGGACTTGGTTTCGATCGCGCAGCGTACGAGACGGCTGGTCGTTTCCACATCACGTCTGTCGTTCCGCTATCTCCGGCGGACGTAGCCGGAATCAAGGCGGGCGAGTACCTAACGAGCGTCGAGAGTACCCCGCTTTCCGGGCACACCAACCTCGAGCAGTTGTTCGAATATCGAATCGGACGCCGTACGGTGTTGGGGATCGGGTCGAGCCCGAATGCGAAGTCGCGCGATGTAGCGGTGATGCCGGTCAGCACCACTACGGAGAAGGGATTGTTGTACCGCGCGTGGGTGGAGCAGCGACGGGAGTACGTCGACAGTATCAGCCATGGCAAGCTTGGGTATGTGCACATGTACGACATGTCGCAGAACGCGTTGAATCAACTGTATGTCGATCTTGATGCCCAGAATATGACGCGCGAAGGTGTTGTGATCGATGTGCGAAACAACAACGGTGGCTTTGTGAATGTGTACGCGATCGACGTGCTTTCTCGTCAGCCGTATCTTGAGATGACGAGCCGAGATCGTCCGCCGACATCGGCGCGCACGCAACTGGGCCAACGTTCACTGGAGTTGCCGACGGTACTCGTTACGAATCAGCACACCCTTAGCGACGGCGAGGATTTCACTCAGGGTTACCGAACGCTCAAGCTGGGCAAGGTTGTCGGAGAGCCGACTGGCGGGTGGATCATATTTACATCGAGCGCAACGCTGATCGACGGCACGACGGTGCGGTTGCCATCGACGCGCATTACAAGCCTGGACGGTAAGGACATGGAACTGCATCCGCGGCCTGTGGATGTTGAAGTGACGCGTGCGATGGGTGAGAGCTATGAAGGAAAGGACACGCAACTGGATGCGGCCGTAGCGACGCTGCTGGCGCAGCTGGGTGCGAAGCGGTAGAACGTGTCGGGATCCCGGATGGGGACGATTTCGTCCCGGCGATCCAATCTGTCATCCCGCCGGACCAATCTGTCGTGCCGCCGAAGGCCGGGATGACTGCTGGATCCCGGCCTTCGGCGGGAAGTCGATTCCCTAGACCGTCAGCAATCCCAGTTTCAACGCGAACGCGATGTACTCCGCGCGGTGCGTCAGTCCGAGCTTGTCACCGATTCTCTGCTTGTATGTATCCACTGTCTTGGGACTGATGAATAGCTTGTCGCCGATTTCGGGCGCCGAGTACCCCTGCGCCGTTAGTCGCAACACATTTTGTTCGCGATCAGTAAGGCGCTCGAAGCGCGCGCGCTCTGCGTCGAGTGGATTTTTCTTGGTTATACCTTGCGCCAGAATCTTCGCCGCGCTGGGGCGAATGAACATGTCGCCACGAGCGATAGTTCGCACTGCGTCTACCAGTTCGCGATCCGCTGCGTTCTTCATGAGGTATCCCGCGGCGCCGGCCTCGAGCGCGGGCACAAGGTAGTCGTCTTCGGCATGCATTGTGAGAACCAGGACGCGCGCTCGTAATTTGCGAGCCACGATTTCGCGTGTCGCTGAGGCTCCATCCATCGGCTCCATCGTGAGATCCATTATCACGACATCCGGATCGAGTTGTTCCGTGAGTTCTATCGCCTCTGTTCCGTCGGCAGCTTCGCCGATGACATCAATGCCGGTGGACGCCCCGAGCACCGCTTTTAGTCCCGCGCGTACGACCGCGTGATCGTCGGCAAGGATTACGCGGATTGGATCTGCGCTCATGGTTGAAACCTCGTCAGAGGGGATTTGGGAATTGGTTGCAATGGTATGGAAGCAAGCACGGACGTGCCGCCTCCCGGGCGACTATGAATCCGGAATTCGCCATCCACGAGCGCTACTCGTTCGCGCATTGTGAACAGCCCGATGCCAGCTCGCTCGCCTTTCAGAGTTTCCGGGTCGAAGCCGCGACCATCATCGACAATTTCGACGGATGCGTTTTCGAGGTCGCGCTTGAAATGGATTTCCACCCGTTGGGGCGCTGCGTGGCGACGCGCATTCTGGATGGCCTCCTGTGCGACCCGGTACAGCACCGACATCACCGTAGGCGGGATAAGCTCATCGCTTGCGTCGAGCGCGATCACGTCAATGACGACTCCACTAGCCCCCGGCTGAGTTGCGTAGTTCGCGAGATGGTCGGTAGTGTCTCGCGCGAGACGTTTGAGCGCGGCGATTAGGCCGAGGTCATCAAGCACGCGCGGGTGCATCGTATGCGCGAGCAAGCGAACCTCTTCAAGCGTATTGATTGCGAGCAGCCTCGCTCCCTCGATCCGCTCCTTTATCACTCCGCGCGGTGCGCTATCGATGGATTGCACCCCAACGCTCAACTGCATGACGATGGCGGCCAGCGATTGCGCTGCGGAATCGTGCAGTTCGCGTGAGATGGCGGCACGTTCCCGATCGGCGGCTGTGATCAACTCGGTTGCAAGTCTTCGGGTGCGCGCCCGGTCGGATACCAGTCCATCCAGCAGAATATTGAACATCCGCGCGACACGCATGACATGACGATCTGCGAGCACGGAAATTGGAACCCTGGCGTCGAGATCACCGCGCCAGATCGTATCGACCGTCTTTTCAAGGGCACGGAGCGGCCGCACGGCGAGCATGACGAGGGCGGTGTTCAACAGCAGCGCCGCAAGAAAGGCGACGACGACCACCGTCAGGACTGGCGCGGTACTCAATTCCCGATGGCGGACAATTAGAGCGGTCGCCGTAGCTGCCACCAACAAAAGGAGATTGGCTCCAACGAGCTTGGCCGGCAGCGGGATCCGCAACAGACGTTCGATCCATCGGGGCGGGTTGCCACCGCCGTTTGTAGGAGCCGTCACATCCGCATCACAGCTCGCGCACGTACCGTCACCCCTGGCCGGGCCTCTTTCCAGGCGGGTGAAGAGTGCGCCGTGCTGACCACCGGAGCCCGTGGGGTCCCCGTGGCCAGAAGTCGCCGTCGACGTCGTCTGGTTCGTTGGCGCTACCATGGATGAAACGTATTGCCAAAAACCATCTTCCGAAGTCGGGGAGGAACCACGGCCTGTGTAGGGTAAACCCCTACAGCGCAATCGGCGGATCTACCGACGAAATTTCAAACTTCGCCCGACAGATTGGCACGATTGGTTGGCCTACGTTCCAGACGTAGCAAGCGGGACATAACCGCACGCGAGCGCATTCATGGTTCACTGCGGTACTCCGCCGGTTACCATGCACATCATGCAGAGTATGTACCTTCCGATTATCGTCGATCCAAGCGGCGGCAGGGGCACGAAGGCGGACTTGCACATTCATTTGCTGACGCAGAGAAAGGTGCGGTCGGCATGATCCAGATTGGAACACCGAAGCAGTTTGCAACAATGACGCGCTAGCGCGTAATCAAGAGGTTGTAATGCAGCGAGATACTTGTGCGGGGTCGGCGATCCCAAGACGGATCGTCGGCTTCCACCAGGACGAAGAGAATGACTGGGTGGCCGATCTGGAGTGCGGCCACACGCAGCATGTCAGACATGACCCACCATGGCAGGTACGCCCTTGGGTCATTACGGAATCGGGACGCGCGACGTTTCTTGGAAAAACGCTTGAATGCGTGAAGTGTTGTCAGCCCGAGG
>JBDTAZ010000279.1:0-21268 GCA_039924325.1 Gemmatimonadaceae bacterium | reverse complement strand
CCTACGGTCTCGTGGCCGAGCTTGGGGAGGCAAGAGATTCCTCTCCGCTGCCCTCACCCGGTTAGTTCATTTACTGGAAGAGCTTCAGCACGCTCTGCTGGCTCGAATTCGCCTGCGCGAGCATCGCGGTGCCTGCCTGCTGGAGGATCGACAGCTTGCTGAAGTTCGTGTATTCCTGCGCCATGTTCGTGTCGCGGATAACCGACTCAGCGGCCGAAACGTTCTGGTAAAGCGACGCGACGTTGGTGCTCGCGTAGTTGAGGCGGTTTTCAGCCGCACCGAGAGTACCGATGACGGTGTTGACCTTGCCAACAGCGGCCGAGATGGTCACGAGCGCGGCGGTAGCATTCGCCATCGTGTCGAGCGATGTCGTGGAGAGGCCCAAGCCGTTGCTGGCGCGAAGATCGCCGAGGCTGACGTTGACGAGGTTCTGTGTATCATCAGTCGCGCCGCTACCGACGCGAAAGGCTGCGCTGTTGCCAGTTGGAAGAATCGTCGTCGTGGTGAGTGCCGTCGCCGCGTCCCCCGTAAACGTGAACGAGATGCCGAGCTTGTCGAAGTTGAAACTCTGGGTGCCTGTTAGTGCAGTGACGACCGACTGAGTAACCGTACCATCGCTGAGCGTCATGTGCGAGGCATCAACCTTCGTGAGCGTATACGTCGCGCCAGCGGTCGCACCGGCAACAGACAGATCAGTAAAACCAGCGATCTGGGTTGCGGTGCCACCACCGGCTCCAGGCGCAACGGTCACGCCGAAGCTGCCGTCGAGCAGTTGAGAGCCTTGATACGACGTGCTCGCCACGGTACGGTTGATTTCCTGATAAAGCTGGGTGAACTCGGCGTTGATCTTCTGACGATCCGGGTCGGTAACGTTCGCCGATGCGGACTCGGTGGCAAGCTGCTTCATACGATCGAGGATCGCCGAGATGGTCGACGTTGCACCGTCCGCGATCTGGAGAAGCGAACCTGCCTGCGATGCGTTCTGCTGAGCCTGCTTCAGGCCGACACCGTTGTTACGAAGTGAGTTTGCGATGCTCATACCCGCGGCGTCGTCACCTGCACGGTTGAGACGGAAACCTGAGGACAGCTTCTGGATCGAGCTGGTCAGCTGGGTCTCGTTCGTGTTGAGGTTGTTCAACGCATTCATCGAGTTGATGTTATTCTGGATAAACATTACAGTGCAGCTCCTTAAGCGGTTTATGGCAGAGCTTCCTTGCTCCACCCGGTGCGGCCGGTCTGGCCGTATGGACTATTTATCGGCATTGGTCGGGAAAGCTTTAATCCCGTTTGCAGGCTTTTTTTTCGGGGGCCTGGAACCCGGAATCCCGCCAGGGCGACGGGGGAGCGGCAGGCCCTAAAGCGTGAACGACTCCCGGATGCCATAGCTGCTCTCCGGAAGCACAACCTGGGTGCCCGTGCTGAGCCGCGTCTGGATGACAACCGGGCCCTGCAGATTCGCGGTTGGGCGTTCATCCCTATCGGAGGGAAGCGTCACAATCGCGAGCACGCTTACATCGTTCGGCGACGCGGCGTGGATGTTCGTGGCTGCCAGATCCAGGGTGTAACCCTCGAAGAAAATGAAAGGGTCGACCAAAAGGAACGCGAGCGAGGAATAATCCACCGATTGAAGCCAGTACACGTGCGCTCGTTCCGACGGTAGCAGCACGAACGAACGGCACTCGGGGAAGCCGAGTAGCCCACTGGGAAAAGAGAGGAGCGAGTTGGAATCGACAGACAGCGTGCCGAGTATGTCAGATGCGATGGTAGTCATGCTTGGCATCGGGATGGCCAGGGCGCCAGAGGTCATTTCAGATAATCGGTCAGAGTCATGCCGAGCACCCGGGACGTCGCGAGCATGGCGGACTGATACGCCGTCTGGCGCGTTACAAGGTCGGTGATGGCCTGTTCCTGATCGACGTTCGACAGGTTCGATTTGAACGTAGTCAAATTCCCCTGAAGTGCAGTGATGTTGGATCCGGTGACCTGCAGGGTGTTCTCGCGAGCACCCAGATCGCCTACGAGAGCCTGTATTCCGTTTTGGGACGAATTCAGACTCGTCAATGCTGTGCCAATGCCGGCCTGATCGTTGTTGCCAAGCGCTGTGGACAGGTCCTTCAGCGACTGGAGAGTGCCGGTATCAAGAAGTAGTTCCTTCGCGTTGTGATTGGACTTGAACAACTGGCCAGCGGAGATCTGCGTGGTATGGGAGCCGGACGGAGCGACCACATTATAGAAGGGCGGCGTCGTGGTGACCGGTGCCGTTGTTGTATTGTCGCCACCAAACAGGTACGTACCCTGGTACTGCGTATTGCCCGCAGCAACCGCGGAGCTGAGCAGACTGTCCACTTCCTGCTTTGCGGCGAGCCTGTTTGCGGCTGTTGCGGTCGCGCTGCCCTGCTGAGTGGCTATTGCCGTGGCACGGGTGACCGTGTCGGTGAGTTGCTGCAACACGGTGTCTTCCATGTTCGCTCGAGCAGTGGCGTCATTGATATTGCGCTGGTACTGATCGAGTGCATTTAGCGACGTCGACGTCTGCATCACCGACGACTGGGCTTCCGGGTCGTCCGCGAACGAACTGTATTTCAGGCCCGTGCTGACCTGGGTTTGCGCTTGCGCCATCTGCTGTAGATTCATCTGCAGCGATAGCGTAGCGTTCGACTGAATCATGCTGTCTGTAACGCGCATCGTATTGCTTTGCTCCCGGCAAAGGCGTATGCTGTGGAGTATCGAGCGCGAGGCTCCAAGGGTTTAATGCGAATTGCTGAGGGGCACCGACGGGCAGCGGGGGTCGCCCATCCCATTCTTCTGTATCCAATCAAGTAATGGCAACTATTCTATATGTAGATGACGAGCCATCCGTAGGGTTGATACTTGAGGACACGCTGCGGCGCGCTGGTCACGACGCGGTGGGGGCACGCAATGTCCCGGAAGCGCTCCAGGCGCTTGCTCGCGGTGACATCGACCTGATCATTTCGGACTACAGAATGCCCGGCCTGACCGGGCTGGAGTTTCTTTCGCTGATCCGGCGCGAGGGGTACGAGGTGCCTCTCATCATGCTGACGGGCTACGCCAGCATCGAGCACGCGGTCTCGTCGATCAAGGCCGGAGCAGTCGACTACATAACCAAGCCAGTGCGCCCGCAGCAGCTCGAGTTGTCCGTGGACCAGGCGCTCAAGCTCGTTCGGCTCAAACGCGAGAACGACAGCCTTCGGCGCGAGGTCATGGAATTCAGGAATGAGCGCCAGATTATCGGTGATAGCGTTGCAATCCGGCGAGTCTTGCAGACCGTGGCAACCGCGGCGCCTACACGGGCGACCGTCCTGCTTCAAGGGGAGTCGGGGACGGGAAAGGAGCTATTCGCCCGTTCAGTCCACGATCAGAGCGATCGACGGGACCGCCCATTTATTCAGCTGAACTGCGCAGCATTGCCGGAAGGGCTGATTGAAAGCGCGCTTTTCGGCCATGAGAAGGGAGCCTTCACCGGGGCGATAAAGCGGGTAGAGGGGGCGTTCGAACGGGCAAATCGCGGCACTCTTCTGCTCGACGAAATTTCGGAAATGCGTCTGGATCTTCAGGCTAAGCTGCTTAGGGTGCTCCAGGAGCAGGAGTTTGAACGCGTCGGCGGGACGGCACCAATCCGCGTAGACGTTCGAATAATCGCGACGACCAACCGTGACCTGGCCTCGGAAGTCGAGCGGGGGGCGTTCAGGCAGGATCTCTACTATAGGTTGAGCACCATACCGATCGCGATACCCCCTCTGCGTGATCGCAGAGAGGACATACCGGCCCTGGCGTTTCGATTTGCCATTCGAACTGGCGTCGAGTTGGAAAAGGAGGTTCGTGCGATATCTCCCGAGGCGCTTCAGCTGCTTCAGCAGTACGACTGGCCTGGCAATGTCCGCGAATTGCAGCATGTCGTCGAGCGCGCGGTAATACTGTCTTCAGACCCGATTGTGCCGGCGCATGCCTTCGAGGGTCTTCGCTTCGGACTTGCCAGCTCACTAGGGGGACCGGTTTCGGCAAGCCAGCGGGCGCTGATCGCTGCCGGCCTGGTGCCACTGTCCGACGAAAGTCAGGACGACGGAACGCTGGTGCGGCTCAGGTCGCTAAACGTGGAGGATGCGGAACGCCAGTTGATCGCAAAGGCGCTGGAAACCGCCGGCAATAACCGAACTCGCGCAGCCGAATTGCTGGGTATAAGCGTCCGGACGTTGCGTAACAAGCTGAACACCCCGGCGGCGGATGAGGCAAGCTTGACCGTCTGAAGGGCGGCAATACTTGCCGCTGCGGCACATTCTTCCCTGTTTACTTACTAGGAATAAACTGCCGCTATTCCAAAAATCGAGCTGAATATCTGACGCTAAGTGATTGCAGAATAATCACTTAGCGTTTTTTATCTGGAAGCTGGCATAGTGACTCGTCCGTTTGGTCTCGGCGTTGCTTTAGCACGACACCGGAATGATCACGAGCTTCATTAGCCGGGTTACACCGGCAGGCGATTTAAAGGACGCACTTGACGTCGGGAGCGCACGGGTTCGTGCGATCGCCGATCGTGTATCCAAGGCGTCGCTTCAAAATCAGGACGGGTTCGCGCTCCCTGGTACGCCGACAGCGACCGGGACGACCGCGTCGGGTGGCGTAGACATAGAGACCGAGATGATCAGCCTTGCGGACGAGCAGCTTCGATATGAAGCGACTTCGAAGCTTCTCGCGAAGGCATACGATCAGGTTCGAACCGCCCTCAAGCCCTGATAACTGATGCCTCGTCCAGTAGGTCTTCTGCCGTCTCCGGCGGCTTCGCAGCCTCAGCCGATGTTCCGCTCGCTGGCGATATCCGCGAGTGGCCTCTCGGCTCAGCGCGTTCGCATGGAGACGATTGCATCGAACATCGCAAATGCGGAAACGACGCACGACGTGAACGGCCAGCCATATCGCCGTCAGGTAGCGGTGCTTGCGGGTGGTGACGGCGTTGCTGGATCGGGAGATGGCGCACTGGCGCCTGGTCAACCGACAGGTACCTCGGGCGTGTTCAACGGCGTCAACGCATTTCAGGTACCGAGTGGCCAATTCCCCGCCGACGGTCCACGTCGGTTTGAAGTTCCGGTGATGGAGACTGACACGCCAACTACCGGCGCTACCGGAGTGCATGTGGCCGGAATTCATCAGGACATGACCGACGGACAGCTCGTCTACGATCCTGGTCACCCGGACGCAGACAAGAATGGATATGTGCACTACCCGAACGTGCGTGTAACTGATGAGATGGTGGACATGATGGATGCGCGTCGAGTTTACGAGGCGAATGCCAGCGTGTTTCAGACGGCGAAGGGAATGTTGAAGCAGGCCCTGGACATTTAAGACAGACCGAATCACAATGGCGATCAACGGAATTGGTGGCGGCGGATTCAATCCATATGCAGCGGGCGTTACGCGCCCGAATGCAACCGCGACGCGCCCGACAACATCACAGACGCTACCGCAGTCGTCCAACGGCGTCACCGCTTCGGATCAAAAATCTGTTGCGAACGCGATCAAGAACGACGCCGCTGCGCGCAACGCGCAGCTCAGCTCCCCGAACGCGCCGGACGGCGTCGACCAGGATCTATGGGGAGTGCTCAGCAAGGAAGAGCGCTCTTTCTTCATGAAAGCTGGTTCGATGGGACCACTGACTTACGGTCGCATGAGCTCATCACAAACGCCGACACCAGCGCCGATGCTGCGTGGCGGACGTCTCGATATCAAGGTTTGAGAATTCAATGTCAAATCCAGTTGGTGGAATTACGAATGCGATCGCGAGCTTCGGAATGGATACCGGAGCAAAGCAGATCCCGGTCTTGCAGGACAGCGGTACGAGCGGAACAAGCTTCGGCGATACGCTGAAGGGACTCGTCAACAACGTTTCGGATCAGCAGGATGTAGCGGCCGATTATGCGCAGCGTTTTGCGCGTGGCGAGCCGGTAGAGCTTCACCAGGTGATGGCGTCGGCAGAAGAGGCGTCGATTTCTTTGGAGATGCTGGTGCAGGTACGCAACAAGTTCCAGGATGCGTACCGCTCGTTGATCAGTATGCAATCGTGATCGAGAACAGGGGACTATAAGCCGTGGCTGACGCAATTCAGGACATGATGGACCGGGTTGGCGGTCGACAGCGCGTAATGCTGTTGACCGTCGGCGTAGGCGTGGCGGCCGTAATCTTCGGCATCTCGAGATGGGCGACTGCACCAGATTGGGTGCCCGCGTTCTCGAACCAGCCGGTCGAGACTGTGGGCAAAATGACGGACAAACTGTCTGCCGCGGGAATTGCCTATCAACTTGGCAACGGTGGAAGCCAGATTCTCGTCGCGTCGAATGACGTTGCTCGGGCGACAGTCGAGCTTGCGAAGGACGGCCTTCCGTCCGCTGGCCGACCAGGTTTGGAGCTGTTTGATCAACCGTCGTGGGGGATGACAGACTTCACGCAGCGAATCAACTATCGTCGTGCGCTGGAAGGAGAGCTGGAGCGTACAATCGGAAAGATGACCGGCGTTCAATCGGCGCAGGTTCACCTTGCGTTGCACGAACAGTCGACGTTCCGTTCACAGGACAAGCCAGCCAATGCATCGGTCGTGCTCAAGACCGGTGGCGCTCCGCCTGGGCAGGACGTCGTCCAGGGGATCGCTCACCTCGTTGCGAGCAGTGTCGATGGCATCTCGGCCGATCATGTAACGGTGCTCGATGATTCCGGGCGCATGCTTTCGACGCCTGACGACGGCTCCATGGCATCGCTCACGAATGCGCAGCTGTCGACTCAGCGCGAGGTTGAGGGATATCTGCAAACCAAGGCCGAGGGGCTCGTCGACGACATTGTTGGCCCCGGCAACGCACGGGTTCGCGTCGCCGCTGCGCTGAACTTCGACAAGATCGAGCGCTCGTCGCAGATGGTCGACCCCGACAAGCAGGCAACCAGCACCGAGCAGCGCTACGAGATCACGCCCGGGGCACAGGGTGGTGCAGCGTCCTCGAACGTGGCGATGAGCTACGACAACTCGAAGATCACCGAGAATTTCTCCGGTGCGATCGGAAACATCAAGAAGCTGAGTGTTGCTGTTCTGCTGAATGACAAGATCATTCCGCCACCGGCCAACGCAGGCCCCAACGCGAAACCCACGTATGTCGCCCGCACTCCAGAAGAGATCGCCAGGATCGAGTCGCTGATTCGTGGCGCGGTCGGCGCGGACAGCACTCGGGGAGACGTTGTGACGGTTGTGGCAACTCACTTTGATGCGCCGCCGGTGGCTGCCGTCGAAAAGGATCCACCGCAGTCAATGGTTGCGACGATACAGGAGTATCAGAAGCCAGGTATCTCGGTTCTCGCCATCGCCGCGCTATTCGTGATCGCGATGATGTTGATCAAGGCGATCAGGTCGCTTCCGTCGGGTGCGCGTACGGGCTATGCGCCTCTCGCGTTACCGCCGGGTGGCCAACACTCCACTCAGTACGCCTCTGCGGCGCACGACATGGCGAACGCCATATCCACCAATGCTCATCAACACCAGGCATATGCGCCGCAACCCATCGCGGAACCGCTTGCCTTTCCCGATCAGAATCAGACACGTGGGCGAGTAGCTGCCACGATTGCCGCAAAGCCTGATGTATCCACACGAGTTGTGCGCGCGTGGCTCAAGGAAGCCGTATAAATGGGAACCGCTGTAGTACCCACTGAAAGCAAGCCAAGCAGGGGCGGCCTGACCGCGGCTGACCTGACCGGACCGCAGAAGGTCGCTGTCCTGTGCATGTCGCTAGGTGCAGACGAAGCCGTCAAGTTGACGCAATCTCTGACGCCCGAGGAAGCCGAGGAAATCAGTTTCCATATCGCGCAGATGGAACACGTCGACGCTGCAACAGTCGAGGGCGTGCTGAAGGAGTGGATGGAGATGGCGCTCGCGGTAGACTCGATCGCACAAGGCGGTATCAGCTATGCCAGCGAGGTTCTCGAGAAG
The DNA here is from genome assembly GCA_039924325.1 of Gemmatimonadaceae bacterium. Lineage (GTDB taxonomy): Bacteria > Gemmatimonadota > Gemmatimonadetes > Gemmatimonadales > Gemmatimonadaceae > Fen-1247. The sequence goes on along the minus strand of JBDTAZ010000279.1, from coordinate 13,290 downwards.
GCGTTCGGTAGCAACCGAGCGAATGCGACGCTTGGACGAATTCAATCACAGCTTGCTGACTCTGCCGGCCTTCATCGCCTGCGTAGTGCAGATCCGCAGCAACTCGCGACAACCCTTCGCGGCGAACATCCACAGACTATCGCGCTGGTGCTTGCGCATCTCGAGCCGCAGCAGACGGCGACGATTCTCAGGGATCTCGACCCGTCACTCGGCGGCGAGGTGATGTATCGGATTGGTTGCATGGAAAAAGTCGCGCCTGACATGATGTTGCTGGTGGAGAAGGCGCTGAGCAACGAAACAGATCTGAGCTTTACTCGCGGCCTGCGCGCCGCTGGTGGCCCGGACGCGGTTGCAAGCGTGCTCAACCACGTTTCTGGAACGCTGGAAAAGGATCTTCTGGATCATATCGGCGAGCGCGACTCGGAGCTTTGCGAGCAGATCAAGAATCTCATGTTCGTCTTCGACGATGTGGGCAAGTTGGACGACCGCTCGCTACAGCGGCTGCTGCGCGAAATCGATGCACGCTCTCTGTCGCTCGCACTCAAAACAGCGAAGGAAGAGATGCGGACACGCATCATGGCCGGAATGTCAGCTCGCGCGGTCACAGCCCTCAAGGAAGAGATTGCAATGCTCGGCGCGGTGCGTGTGCGCGACGTCGAGGCGGCACAGGCGCAGATCGTCGCGCAGGTCCGTTCGCTCGAAGCGGCTGGCGAGATTACGATCGGCGTCGGAGCGAGTGAAGATGCGTTCATCGAATAGACCTGGCGTATTGTCCGTCAACGCTCTCGGGCCCAGTCCATCACGCTGGTCTCCCGACGATATAGCGTCGCTAGCCTGGTCCGGAGCGGCCGCGGAACGCGTCGAGACCAAGGTCGATGCGGCCGAGCGCGAACGACAGGAAATTGAACTGCGCGTAGAACAGGCGCGTGCCGACGGATATGCGTCGGGCCGAAAGGATGGCGAGGTAGCTGAGGCGTCACGGCTCCGAAGTGCTGTAGCCGCGATGGAAGCGGCTCTCGACACCATTCGAAGCAGTGAAGCAAAGTGGCAGGAATGCGTCAATGAGAATATCGCCGCACTGTCGGTGACAGTAGCACGGCACATCGTCGGACGTGAGCTGATGTCTGACACGTCCACTATTGCCGACCTGGTAAAGCGCGCACTTGCCGAGTTCCCAATAGATCAGCCGATGCGCGTACGTGTAAATCCACACGATCTATCGTTACTCTCACTTCCGACTCCAGATGGTGGCGCGCCGGTTCCCATCGCACCTAACCGGGATGTCCGTTGGCTTGCGGATTCGCGCGTTCTTCCAGGCGGATGTGTTGTGGAAGGCCGTGAGCGCATCGTTGACGGTCGCGTTGATACGGCCCTGGAAAGACTTTACCGAAAGCTGAGCGACAACGATGCTTGAAGCTCTCGCGAATCGAGTAGCTGAGACGCCGCGATTTGATCGCTTCGGCCGAGTTACGCGCGTCGTCGGCCTCGTCATTGAGGCAACCGGCCTTGATGTCGGTGTGGGAGAGCTATGTCGAGTGACGAGTCTCACCGACGATCGCTCTGTTCTCGCGGAAGTTGTCGGGTTTCATGATGAGCACGTTATCCTGATGCCTTTGGGAGAGCTCGATGGTCTGCACGCTGGAAGTTTCGTGCAGCCGCTTGGTCGGTCTTTCGGAGTTGACGTGGGACCCGCGCTTCTGGGTCGCGTGCTCAACGGCCTCGGGCATCCAATCGACGAGAAGGGCCCGATTGAATTCACAGAACGTGTGCCGCTGACCGCCGAGCCTCCGAATCCACTTGATCGCCGAATGATCGACGAGCCGCTCGAAACTGGCGTGCGCGCCATCGACGGGATGTTGACGATCGGCCGCGGACAACGAGTCGGCATCTTCGCCGGTTCCGGGGTGGGCAAGAGCACGCTGCTGGGCATGATTGCGCGACACGCAAAGGCCGACGTCAACGTGATTGCTCTATTGGGTGAACGTGGACGAGAGGTCCGTGACTTTATTGAGAATTCACTGGGCGAAGAAGGACTTTCGCGTTCAGTCGTCATCGTAGCAACTGGCGACCAGGCGGCGCTCGTCCGGGCGCGTGGCGCACTGGTCGCCACTGCAATAGCCGAGTACTTCCGGGATCAGGGCAAGCAGGTACTGCTCATGCTCGACTCCGTCACGCGAGTAGCCATGGCGTGGCGTGAGATCGGCCTGGCGACGGGAGAGCCACCGACAACGAAGGGCTACCCGCCATCGGTATTCGCATCGCTTCCGCGACTCCTCGAGAGAGCGGGTAATGCGCGCGTTGGCGGCATCACCGGCATTTACACTGTTCTCGTGGACGGCGACGATTTCAACGAACCAGTCGCAGACGCGACGCGTTCGATTCTGGACGGGCACATAGTACTGACACGCAAGTTGGCGTCCGCTGGGCACTTCCCGTCGATCGACATTCTGGAAAGCAAAAGTCGCGTACGCGATCACGTGATAGCGAAAGAGCACCGCGGCTACGCCGAGACAATACTTCGTACCGAGGCGACGTATCGCGAGAAGGAAGACCTCATCCTGGTCGGTGCATATCAGAAGGGCACCAACCCGTCAGTGGATTCAGCTGTTGAGCACAGAGAAGGCGTACTTGGACTCCTGCAGCAGCGAGCCGACGAGACGTCACCGTTTGAAGCAACACGCTCAACAATGAAGACCCTATCGACCAAGATCACGAATTCGAACAAGCGGGTTGCCTGAACATGTTTCACTTTCGATTGCAACAGGTGTTGGACCTTCGCGAGAAACAGGAACGTACTCTCGCGAGTCAACTTGCCACTGCGATGAACGCTGAGCGTGCCGCGAAGGAGGCGCTTGATGGTTTGTGTGCAGAGCGTCAGGCCGGTGCTGAAGGCGTGTTGAGCGGTCAGTCCCGCTCGGTTGGCGAACTCGCGAACGTTGCTTTCATCATGCAACAGCTCGACGGACAAATCGCGAACGCGAATGATATGGTGAACGCTGCGAACGATAGCGTGTCGCAGGTCAAGGAAGCCTTCAACGCGGCATTCAAGGATCGCCGGGTGCTGGATCGTCTTCGTGAGCGTCACGAGGAAACTTATCGCGTAACCGCAGAGCAGACCGACAGGCGGACGATGGACGACATCGCGCTCTCGCGCTTCGTACACAACGAGAACGAACAATGAAGCGAATCATAATTCCATTCGTGGCTGCTTTTGGCCTCGCCTTGGGGATTGCAACGGGCGTCGTCATGATGCGCGCGCCGAAGGTTACATCGGTCGCAGCCAGTGCCGCGCCGAAGGCCGCCGATTCAACTGCAGCCGGAAAGGAAAGTACCGTCGCGCAGACGCGTGATTCCTCCACGGCTACAGACTCGACGACGGTGCCGGGTGCCAATCCGGGTGCCAATCCGGGTGCCAATCCGGGTGGCAATCCGGGTGGCAATCCGACGGCTAATCCGGCGGCTAATCCGACTACGATGACACAGCCGGCGGCTAAGGTTGCAGCCGGACCGGGTCAAAAGCACGAGACGGCTCCGGCTGCCAAGTCGCACGAGATTCCTGCATCGGGCGCTACGCCAGCCGCTAAGCTCGCGACTGCTCCGGCCGCGGCTCACTCTATAAGTCCGGAACCTCTACGACCAATCTCCGATTCATTAATCAATCGCAGGCTGGCACAGGTATTCGCGGCGATGCAGCCGAAGGACGCAGCCCGCGTACTCGAACAGATGAATGATACAGACGTGCGCTCCATTCTCGGCTCACTGTCGAGCAAGCAGCAGGCGGCAATACTTGGCAGCTTTCCAACGCAGCGTGCAGCTCTGATCGTACAGACAACGCTTCGTACCGCGTCGAGCGGAGGCGCGCAGTGACGTTGCTGCCTGTTATGCTCGCGTCCAATGACGCATCGCATATAGACTCGGCCCAGTCGGCGCGCTCCAAACGTGAGCCGGATTCAACTAGCGGATCCGGTACATACGCATTCGCTGCGACACTTGCGCATGTCATGCAACCACCGATGGTGCCCAACGCGCCAAAGAAACCCGAAGCGAATTCGGACCTGGATAGCGGCGGTTCTGGAACTGGAGTCGGGGTAGGAGTCGGTGCATCTGACAGGAAGCCAGCCTTCGCTGCCGCCGCGGAAGTGCGCGCAGCCGTGGCTGCCGCTCCTCCAGATAGCGCCAATTCCGACCCGGACGCGCTCAATCCAGATTTTCGAACGCGCCTCGGACGCGTGATAACGCGTATGCACGATGAGTTCGGCAAGGACGTCCAACTGGTGGAAGGATTCCGAACGCAGTCTCGCCAGGATTTTCTTTACGATCAAGGGAGATCCCGGCCTGGTGATGTCGTCACATGGACCAAGGCGAGCAAGCACACCCTTGGCCTCGCGGCTGACGTTACGATCGACGGCTCCTATGCGGATGCGGCCGGCTACAAACAGCTCGCCCAGGTCGCCGCACAGGAGGGCCTTCGTACGCTGGGATCCAAGGATCCGGGGCACATTGAGCTTCCTACGCGTAGTGGCGCCGCGGCTTGGGGTCCGTCCAACGATTCGTTCAACATTGACGACAACGTTTCGCGTGCCATCGGCATGGCTCTCGATCAGAGTGGCTCGCAGAACATTGGCGGCAGCTCCGGCGACGACAGCTCAAGCTTCAACAACTTTAATGGTTTGCTGAGCAGAGCGGGTCGCAGCGCGGCAACAAGCGCACCCCCCATCCAAATGCCGTCGATGTCTGGCGGGGGCGGCACGGGCTCGAGTTTCTCTCAGCGTAGCTTCGATGACTCGCGCAAGGATTCGACGACGGTGAGCGATTCGGCGAGGGTGGCAGATGTTGCGTCTGTTGCTAACGTCGCAAGTGTTGCGCAGGTCGCGCAGGTGGCTCACGTCGCCGGTGCGATGCAGATGCCGCAGCCGATACTCGGCGCGCCAACAGCTCCGACTGTTGTAGTACCGACCGGTAGTGATGCAGCAGACAAGGTCGGCCGCATGCTGGACGCAAGAGACGCTGCGCCAGTGCAGCCGCTGTCTCAGGTAACACTCAATATCGATAACGCGAGTGGCGCTGCTGACAAGGTCACAGTGCAACTACGTGCAGGAGTCGTCGATACGGCTATTTCACTTGGCGATCCCAATCGCGCTGACCGCATGTCGTTGCGCGTCGGCGAACTTCAGCATGCACTTGAACAACACGGGCTGGATGCGACGGCGATTAGCGTGGCATCGACAGCAAGTGGCTCAGGGCCGGGATGGAGCCCGCGCCCAGGAAGCGATCAGAGTGCCCAAAACGGGCGCACTTCGCTCAACTACCGGGACAACCGACAGGACGCGGATGGAACCCGACAGCGCTCTCGTAGAGAGCAGCAGGGAGGAAAACAGCAATGATTACCGCGCCTTACGGTGTAACTCCGGCTCGATCGGTCGCGCCACCCGACCCGACTACGGGGACGAATACGGACTCGAATTCAACGAATAGTGCCATCACGAACGCGGCGGGCGGTGCGATGGGAGAGACTCAGTTTCTCCAGTTGCTAGTCTCGCAGATGCAGAACCAGGATCCCATGAACCCGATGGACGGCAAGGATCTGGCTGCTCAGTTAGCACAGTTCTCGAGCGTTGAACAGTTGATGAACATCAACACCAAGCTCGACAACTTCACCTCACTGCTGACGCCGACTGCACCTGTAACGCCTGGAACCGCGTCATCTTCGTCCACTCAGGGCGCATAAGCGCTTCAACGTGATCACAACTACTCATCGGATTTAACACATGGATCGCTCATTATTCTCAGCCGTCTCGGGACTTCGGAACAACCAGACCCGAATGGATGTTATTGGAAATAACATCGCGAACGTGAACACGACGGCGTTCAAGGCAAGCCGCGCCAATTTCACTGAGAGCTTCTCGCAGGTTCTCTCTGGCGCCACACGTCCGGACACGACCACCGGTGGCATCAACTCCATGGCAGTCGGCCTGGGTTCGCAGCTTGGCAGTATCGATTCCGTCTTCACCCAAGGGAACTTGGAGACAACAGGAATCACAACAAACCTCGCGGTGCAGGGCAACTCGTTCTTTGTAGTGTCGAACGGGAGCCAGAATCTTTACACGCGTGATGGCAATTTCAAATGGGATTCCAACGGCACCCTCGTCGCCGGTAACGGCGACATTGTTCAGGGATTGATGGCCAAGAACGGAGTACTTGGCGGCGCTCTTACTAATATTGGCGTGCCGATCGGCCAGACGACTCCAGCTGCCGCGACAACCAAAGTGTCGCTCACCGGTAACTTCAACTCCGAAGCTACGCCGATCGTCGCAGCGAACCCCGCAAGCCCGACAGCCGCTGAGTTGGCCGATCCGGCTAACGCCGGCTCGGTCCTCCAAACGACGCTTGGCGTGTTCGACTCCCTGGGATCAAAGCACGACCTGACCGTCGTGGCCTGGAAGACCGGAGCCAATCAGTGGGATGTGAAGATCGACCCATCCAGCCTCAACTACGACGCCACGCAGCCGTACACGTTCGGCCCGGGAGCTCAGTCGTCGCCAGCCGGTGCTGCCACGCCGTGGCAGATCACTTTCAACCCTGACGGCACTGTCAATGCCGCCAGCTCCAATCTGCCGAACGTTTCGTTCACACCGCTGGGCGGCGGCGCGCCGGTCGCACTAAAGCTCGATCCCGGGGCCGGGTCCATCGGCGTAACTTCGCTTGCCGCTGGCAATTCGGCTGTATTGCGCGATCAAAACGGTTACGCATCGGGCGTGCTGCAGACGACGTCCATTGGCCAGGACGGAGTTATCACTGGCTCTTTCTCCAATGGGACAAACCAGACTCTGGGTCAGATCGCCCTCGCGGACTTCAACAATCCCGAAGGACTCGACCAGGCGTCGGACAGCATGTACACCGTTTCCGCCAACTCCGGAACGCCGCTCATCGGCTACTCTGGCAAGGACACGACTTCGACCATTGCGAGCGGAACTCTCGAAATGTCGAACGTGGATCTGGCGCAGGAGTTCACGGATATGATCATCACACAGCGTGGCTTCGAAGCCAACGGAAAGATGATTACCACCAGTGATCAAATGCTCCAGACTCTCATCAACATAAAGCAGTAAAGTAGCAGCGCGTCGTCTATCGTTTGGCTGACGCGGCAAAAATGGCCGAGGGCAGCCCGGAAGAAATTGCCGGGCTGCCCTTTTTTGTCCATACCCACGGGATCGAGTACGCCAAGGTTAGTTCGAGTTAAACCCTTATGTGTCAATAGTTTAGCTGACGGAACGATCGCTCACCAAATGCGCTGAAACGGTGGTATGCCGCCTGCCTTTACGGGTGCCGAGCAGTAGCCATTGGAACCATTTGCTAGGGCGATACGCATGGCTGAAGAAAAGACGGAAGAGCCAGCAGCACCGACGGAGCCAGCTCCAAAAGGCGGCATTGCGAAGATGCTGCCACTGCTTGGTGGCGTGGTCGGTGGCCTGACTCTCGGCGCAATCCTGGGCTTTACGGTACTGGGTCCCAAACTGGCTCACAAGAGCCCAGCGACACCGCCAACCGCCGACAGCGCCAAGGCCGGCGCGAAATCAGGCGAAGCCAAGAAGGGAGAAGCTGCTCCGTCGATTTACCAGCTGGACAATCTGGTAATGAATCCGGCTGCATCGGGCGGAGCCCACTTCCTTCTCATGTCAGTCGCCCTCCAGGTGAAGGACCCGGGCACACTCGAGACGATCAAGGGACGCGACGCTGAGCTACGCGACTCAATTCTTCGTCTCTGCTCAAGCAAGAACATCGACCAGATAACAGCTCCGAACGCGCGCGACTCGCTCAGCGTCGACTTGCTCGTGGTGCTCGACAAGATGTTCGGAAAAGGGACCGTCTCCAAGATTTACTTCCCACAATTCGTGATTCAATGAGCACGGACGGCCGCCCGATGGCATCGGGCACGTTATCGCAAGGTGAGATCGATCGTCTGCTCGGCGACTCGAGCAACATCCAATTTGCCGGCGCCGTCGAGGAATCTCCGGTGCAGATGTACGACTTCCGGCGCCCTCACCGCGTCTCGAAGGAACGTCTACGCACACTCGAAGCGATCTACGAACGACTCGTCAAGTCACTAGAGAGTTGGGTTATCGGGCGCGTGCGTGGACAGATTGAAATGCGGCTTCAAGGCGTGGAGCAGTTTTCGTTTGGAGAGTTCACGTTATCGCTTCCAACGCCCTGTGCGTCCTTTATCTGCAACATCAACGATTCAGGTGGCCAGATCGGCATCGTTGATATCGGTGAAGACTTTGCCTTCTTCCTTGTAGACCGACTTTTCGGTGGTGGTGGTCGCCAAGTCTCGATGTCACGTCCGCTCACACGCGTAGAGCGTATGGCGCTCCGCGGACTCGTAGAAAAGGTCAACTCGCTTCTCGCTGATTGCTGGTCGGACTACATCAAGATGTCGCTGGACATCAGCTCGTTCGAATCGTTTCCAGACATCCTTCTTCAGAGCGCGAATCGCGACGATCCAGTTCTGGTCGCCAACATCGAGGTAGTTGCCGGTGACGTCAGCTCGCTGATGCTGGTGTGTCTCCCATTCGCCGTACTGGACAAGTTTTTCACCAACACCGGCCCGCGCAGTGTAGCAAACGCCACCGGCTCCGAACATGAGCGTGCAGTAAGCCGTGCTCTCGCCGAATACTCACTTCGTGCGACTCGCGTCAATGTGTCGGCCCGGCTACCTGAATTTCGCATGTCTCTGCGGGACCTCGCGTCGCTATCACACGGCGGCGTGATCACCACGGGCCTCCCGAGCAACAGCCCGATCAGGGTAATGGTCGGCGACCAGGAACGCTTCGCAGGTACCGCCGGTCGAGTGGGTCACAAGCTGTCAGTCCGCCTCGAGGGATCGCTATCAGAGGTGGGAGAAGTAAAGGGGGCCGCCCCAGTCGTTCCGCAGTTCGACGCTTCGGCAATCGCCGCAGCAATACAATCTCAACCGATTTCCGCCGAGTAACATGGACCAGAATGTGAACGCCGCCACTGGCACTGATGCTATCACCTCACCCGACTCCGGACTCGCGGGTGATATCGCTAGCAGCGAAGTACCGATCTCGATGCTGCTCGATCTCTCGCTGCCGATCTCGATTGAGCTTGGGCGCACGTCGATGACTGTCCAGGACATTCTCCGACTCGGTCGCGGATCTGTAGTTCAGCTTGACAGGCTCGCAGGCGAGCCGATCGATGTTTACGTCGGCGACAGACGATTCGCGGAGGGTGAGGTTGTGCTACTCGGCGAAACTTTCGGAGTTCGCGTTACGAGAATCCTGCCACGCGCAAACGCCGTGGAGGAGATTGCAGCGTGACCGCCACCTCGTTCCTGATGGTGATGGCGATGCTCGCAATCGTACTCGGGGTAATGGGAGTCGCCTTGAGGGTCCTTCGTCGCTACTCGTTGTCGAGCGCTCCTGGAAAAGGAAGCGTCAAGATGGAAATCATTCAACGCCTGACGCTCGGCCAACGGCAGGGGATCGCGGTAGTTCGAATTGGTACGCGTGTACTCGCGGTATCGATGGGCGACGGCGGTGTTCATCAAGTCGCCGAGTTGACCGAGGCAGACATTAGCGGGGCCGCAGGAGCAACTGGAATCCTCGACGCTGCGCCAGTACATGCTTTTGCAAAGGGCATTCGCAAGCTCGTCCTCGTCGGCAGCAAGAGCGAACCAAAGCAACTCGTCAATGCAGAAGCGTCTTCGCGTGCTACCAGAAAGAATGCGAAGCGCATCTCTTACGTTGCCCCACTGGAAGACTTCCAGGCCGTTCTGAGCATGGCCATGGCCGGCGGAGCGCACGCGTGAAGTTTCGTAGTGCCGCTGTCGCCTTTCTGGCCGGGTCGCTGCTGGCTCCAGGCTGTGTGATACTTCTCGCACAGCAGGCACCCGCGCAGACTGCAACTGCACCGACAACCAATGCTGTTGCGGGCGCGTTGCAGGGAGCTGCCAATTCGACTAATGCAACCGCAGGGGCGCCCGCGCCGGTATTGCCAAACGGCATTCCTCAAGTACCGCAGATAACCGCGCCGACGCCGAACCGTGGTGCAATTGGTGGCGCGAACGCGCCGCGGTCAGCAAACCCAGGACGTCAGCCCGCCGGCCCCACCGGCCCGCGGACCGCAAGCGCGCCGACTGTAACCGCGCCGGTAACCCAGAATGCGGGCGCAGATGCGATGCTGACCAAACTTGCCCCGCAGATGGACCTTCGCGTTGGCGGTAAGGACTCAGGTGGGCTGCGACTGAGCGGGACAGTTGGAATCGTCGTGATGATGGGCCTTCTTACGCTGCTGCCCACGCTTGTATTGCTAATGACGGGGTTCACTCGAATCCTGATCGTACTGAACTTCCTCCGCCAGGCGCTTGGGACACAGAACGCACCTCCCGCGCAGCTGGTTGCGGCATTATCGCTCATCCTTACTGGCTTCGTGATGGCGCCGACGATTGCAAAGGTCAATGAGACTGCACTGCAGCCGTGGATGAATGGTACCATCGATCAGGCCGAGATGATGAAGACGGGCGTTGTACCATTCCGTGAGTTCATGCTCAAGCATACGCGAGATCATGACCTTCAGGTGTTCATCGACATGAGCCCGGGTGTCGCACCGCAGAACGAGGATCAGATTCCCCTCGTCACGCTCGTTTCAGCCTTTGCTACAAGCGAACTGCGCACTGCGTTCCAGATTGGTTTCGCCCTGTTCCTCCCGTTCATCATCATCGATATCGTCGTATCGAGTGTGTTGATGAGCATGGGTATGTTCATGCTCCCTCCCGCCATGATATCCCTTCCGTTCAAGTTGCTGCTCTTTGTCCTCGTGGACGGATGGACTCTCGTTGTGCAGTCCCTGATCACCAGCTTCCGCGTCTAGATCATGTCACATGTTCTCGTCGTAGATCTCGCGCGCAACATGATCATGACGGCGTTGCTGATTGCCGCGCCGATGCTGGTTGTCGCGCTGGCTGTAGGCCTGGTCGTATCGATCATTCAAGCGGTGACGCAGATCCAGGAGCAGACGCTTTCATTTGTCCCCAAGCTCGTTGCCGTTGCGGTGACGTTCATTATTGCGCTTCCGTGGATCATCCAGATCATGGTCAGATACACGAGCGAGCTGTTTCGCTCACTGCCATCGATGATTTCGTGACTGACATTCGCCCATTCGACCTGTTTGCGCCGGGATCTGGCACGGTCGCCGTGCTTGTCGCAATGCGGCTGACCGGCCTGGTCCTCATCGCACCCGTGTTCTCGGCCGCGACGGTGCCGGTCAAATGGCGTACTTCCCTGCTCATCCTGCTCACGATTGTCGTCCAGCCAATCGCATACGCAACGATGACGGTCATACCTGAGATTACGCCGGCATCTGTAATGGGCGAGTTGATTGTGGGATTTGGTATTGGGCTTGGCGCTGCACTGCTGGTCGGCGCGGCTCAGTCCGCAGGCGAACTCCTCGCGATTCAGATCGGGCTTTCTGGCGCGTCACTGCTCGACCCGCTTACCAAACAGACATCGCCAGTTCTTGCAAACTTCCTGTCGCTCTTCGCGGTAACGATACTGCTCTCGTTGAACGTGCATCTCGGGATGATCGAAGCGCTCGCCGACAGCTTGCGCGTCATTCCCGTCGGTAGCGCAATGGATCTCAACGCGGGCCTCGCAAACCTGCTCTCGCTCGGCAGCACGCTGTTTCTTGTCGGACTCCGCTTCGCGGCCCCTGTGATCGCCACTGTCATGGTCGGAAACGCAGCACTTGCCGTGCTCAGCCGCGCGACTCCGCAGCTCAACATCCTGTCGGTAGCGTTTCCGTTACAGATCGGGCTTGGACTTTTCGCCCTGGGCATAGCGCTTCCCTTCATCGCCAATACGCTCGGCAACTGGCCGACAGCTTACGATCAACAGCTCAGTTCCTTCTTCGCCGCACTCGCACCTGGGGGGATGCACTAACCCATGTCTGACGATTACGGCGACAAAACAGAAGAAGCAACTCCAAAGAAGCGCCAGGAAGCGCAGGATGAGGGCCGCATTCCAAAGAGCCCCGAGCTTTCAGTGGCGGTGTTGCTCCTCGGTATAGCACTAATACTTACCGCAGTGATCCCTCACGTTGCGAGCCGTTTGTTCGCAATCATGGGCGAAGGCCTGGCGTCACTCGGCGACCCATCCTTCTCCGCGGAAAGTGCAATCAAGACCTTGCAGATGCTGGGATGGCGCACGCTGTCCACCATACTCATGGTGGGCGGTTCAATGGCGGCGATCGCGCTCGCCATAAACGCCGTCCAGGCGCGTGGTGTGTTCTCACTGAAACCAATTACGCCTCAGTTCAAGCGAATCAGCCCCGCAGCAAACATCACCAAACTTGCTGGGCCACAGGCAATCGCCGAGCTGTTAAAATCGCTTGCGAAGCTGACGATCGTAGGGTTTGCCATTCACGCAGCGCTTGGCAAGGACGCAATCAACGCGATGGTCGTGACTACACAACAGTCGCCCATCGCCCTGCTCCAGGTGATCACGCATTACTCGGTCAAGCTGATTCTCACGGCCGGACTCGCATACCTGGCGCTAGCTCTCGCGGACTATTTGTGGCAGTACTGGCAGTTCACGAAAGAAATGCGAATGAGCAAGGCGGAGATCAAGCAGGAATTCAAGAACTCCGAAGGTGACCCGCTCCTGAAACAGCGCATGCGTGCGATCGGCCGCGCCAATGCACGCAAGCAGATGATGAAGGATGTCGTCCGTGCCGATGTCGTGATCGTGAACCCGACACAGCGCGCTATCGCATTGCAATACGATCCATCGAAGGCACCCGCGCCAATTGTACTCGCCATGGGCCAGCGCAAGGTTGCCGAGCGCATAAAGAAGATCGCTCTTGAGGCAGGCATTCCGATCGTGGAGAACAGGCCGCTAGCCATCGCTCTTATCAAGCACGCTCGTGTCGGGATGATCATCCCCGTCGAGCTGTACCTCGCAGTTGCAGAAGTACTTGCATTCGTGATTCGTCAGCGCAATGAGCGTGGCGCACGCTGGGCATATCGCCCGATCTCGCATCTCGTTGGAGATACTATCTGATGGCGGCCGTCGCAGCAAAACCAATGGTTTCCACCGATGTCCCGAGCAAGGGCAACGCAGAAGTTGGACTTGCGATAGCCGTTGTTCTCGTAATCGGCTTGTTGATCATTCCGCTTCCCGGCGTGATGCTCGACATGTTGCTCGTGACCAGCATATCGCTGTCGCTCGTTGTCCTCCTTTCGGCGCTCTACACGACGAACCCGCTCGAGTTCAG
>JBDTAZ010000278.1:0-8572 GCA_039924325.1 Gemmatimonadaceae bacterium | reverse complement strand
TCCGCGAGCGCCGAGTCGAGCAACGCCGAGGCGTACGTCAGAACAGCCTGCTTGGTGCGAATCGGATCCTGCTTTGTTGCATCAGGCCCCTGGATCACCGCGCCGTTCTGATCGCGCATCTCTATTTCCCTGATGTAGGTTTGAGCTCCCAGGGTGTGCAGAAACCCACGCGTTGCCGCCTGATCCTCTGCGCTGAGCGCGGTGTAGGACGCGTCCTTCAAGAGGATCTGCGATGCCCGCAGCGTTTGATAATAGCTGACCCAATCGGCGCCTCCGAGAAAGTCGCTCGGGTCTAGCGGGGTTACGTAGAACTCCGTGACCCAGCGAGATTCATTGATTGTCGGAACGATGGCATCCCGGGCCATTACGCTGCCATCGATCCAATACCCGTTGCCGGCGGCCATAACGGCCCGATCCGTCGCCGTGATACCTGTCACCAGAGATTGCAGTGTCTGCTGCGACCCCGCCACGATGTTGTCCCGGCTCGGTGCGGCCGGATTGTCCGCGCAGGCACTCATCAGCACAAGAGCGCCGGTGAGTGCTGCAGATATGTATTTCTTCATTTAGATGCGTTCCCCGAGATTAGAATGTGGCGTTGAGAGAGAGGAAGAACTGTCGGCTTGGCGGATACGGCGTCACGTCCTGTGTGCGGCCGATTGCGGCATTGCTGAAGTTCGATACCTCGGGGTCATAGCCGGTATAGTTGGTCCACGTGTACAGATTGTGACCGCTGGCCTCCACCCGAAGATCCTTCGCGCGGTTGCCGAACATCCGGTGCGCGAACGACTCTCCGAGATCGTACGAGAGCGTCAACTCGCGAAGCTTGGCAAAGCTGGAGTGCTCAACGTAGACCGGCTGACCGGCGAGGAATGCAGCGCCGCGCTTCTGCGCCGCCAACGTGTCGGCGAGGTTACTGCCCGGCAGGTTGAAGTCGAAATAGTTGTTGGTGAGGTTGACGTCATAGCCACCCTTCCGCCAATCGAGCAGGGTAGAAAGACTAAGCCTGCCAAGTGTAAAGTCGTTGGAGAAGCCCATCTGGAAATCAGGGTTCTGATCTCCGATGCTGATCTCCTTACGCGTGCCGTCAGCATTGAATCCGTCGAACACGACGATCTGCGTCGCAGATTCTCCGACCTCTATCTTGTAGTCACCGAAGCGCTCGCTAAAACCGGAGCCAGTGGTGAAAGCCGGAACTGGGAGGCTTAACATCTTGTTCTTGTTCCGCGAGAACGTGGTGTTGGATGTCCAGCTGAACGCGCCAGTTTGAATGGGGACAAGTTTCAGGCCGACTTCGGTTCCAACGTTCTGCATCGAGCCACCGTTGATGACCTGGGTCGAAAACCCTGTCGACGACGCCAAGCCGGAAGTCAATACCAGACCGGTCGTCTTCTTCTGATACTGCGTAACTTCGAGACCGGCGCGGCCACCGAAGAACGTCGCGTCGAATCCGCCTTCGATCTCGGTCGTCTGCTCTGGCTTGATCGTGTTAAGCCCAATCTGTGCACTCTGCCGGAGACCGTTACTTCCGTCTTCAAGCAGTGATGTGAGGAAGGTGTACTTGAAGTTCACAGGTACTCTGTTACCGGCCTCACCCCACGCCAGGCGTAGCTTAAAGTTGTCCGTCCTGGGTGGCAACCACGGGAGCTTGTACGATATCGACGCCTTCGGGTATGCGTAGAAAGTGTTTGGGTTGCCATTAGTGCTCGAGCGCTCAGCGTTTACTGCTCCAGTCAGGAGGAGACGCTCGTCTGCGGTCAGCAGTTCTTCCTGACCGTAGTACGAGAACGTCTTCGTGAGGCTCTGCGCCTCACTCGCGGCCGTCTGGGTGGCGGTCGCAATGTTCGTGATGCCAGGAAAAAGTCCGAGGCCTTGATTGAACAGGTTGTCAACTTGTGCCCGCTCCTGGCGCAAACCGGCAGATGTCGTGGCCGTGAATGGCGACAGAGTCAGCTTGTGCGTGACGTTCAGGTTCAGATTCGCGTTAACAACGTTTGTGTTACCGTGGGCCACCGTGCCGGGATACGGACTGATTAGCCCCGACTGCTCCAGGAACGTGCTCGGCGGCGAATAGACCAAGGCTTGGTCTGAATAGCTGTCGACGCCACCGAGGAGCGAGAGGTCAAGCGTCTGACGCGCGGAAGCAAGGACCGACCAGTTCGCTTGCGCACTTCCAATAAGCCGGTAAACATTCTCAGGCGTCTGGATCGCTTGCTGATCCTGCAAGATGTTGGCGCCGCTCGCCACAAACGGATCCGTCGTATACTGCCCATTGACCTTGCGAGAGAAGTCGAAGAACGTCGGCGTCCCCGAGATAATATCCAGCGGATTGATGGCATTGTTGTCATTACCCGAGATGCCACGCTTCGTCAGGGTGTGCAGCACTTCGGTGTTGGCGCGGAGGTTGATCTTGGGGCTGAACTGCTGAGTCAGGTTGACGCGGAGATCCTGCTTGTCGTAGCCGTCGGTGGACGTGATGCCCGCATCATGCTTGACGCCAGCCGAAGCGAAGTACGTGGTATTGCCGTCTCCGGTGCCGCCGCGCAGCGATGCGGCGGTCTCGTATGAGAGACCCTTGTTGCCGTACAGCTGCTTCTGGGGATCGGTGCAACCTGCGTACGGGTTGGCAGTGAAGTAGTCAGTCGCAGTCTTGTACCCCGACGGCGTATTTCCATTGATGAAGGCCGTCGCCTGCGCCTGCGTGAAGCAGCGCTCATCCAGCAAATTCGAGACAGCCGACGTCCCAAAGCGCTGCACGACGTCGAGCGATGGAGTGCCAGCGCGTCCGCGCTTGGTCGTGATGATGACTACACCGTTTGCACCACGTGATCCGTAAATAGCACCCGCCGACGGTCCCTTAAGGATTTCGATTGACTCGATGTCCTCTGGGTTCAGGTCGGCGATACGGTTGACCTGCTGATCCTGACTGGCCGCGATCCCGGCACCGGCGCCGGTGATGCTGTTGAGACCGTTGCCGAACGCAGAGTTGTCCACGATGACGCCGTCAACGACGTACAACGGCTGATAGTTGCCATTGACCGTGTTGGTACCGCGAAGCTGAAGCTGAATTCCGCCGCCGGGTGCACCCGAATTCGACGTGATCACGGCGCCAGGAATCTTCCCCTGAAGCGCGCTTTCGATGTTTTGCTGCGGAACCTTGTTCAGTTGCTCGGTATTGACCACCGTCACCGCGTTGGCAGCGTTGGCCCGAGACACCGTCGTTGCCTGACCGGTGATGACCTGTGCCTCGAGCTGAAGAACGTCACGCACGAGTGCGACGGTGACAGTGGTGGCGTCGGCGCCGAGCGGGACAACCTTTGCCGCGAAGCCAATGCGGCGGATGCGAAGCTGGTGTGCGCCGACTGGTACGTTGATGTTGAAGTTCCCTGCGTCATCGGCGGTCCCACCGAGCGTGGTGCCAACTATCTGAACCGTTGCGCCAGGGACGGCTTCAGTGCTCCCCTCGACGGTTACATGTCCGGCCACTCGTCGTGTTTGAGCATGCGCTGACGCGGACGCTCCCGCGAGCAGTAACATTGTCGCACACGCTACACGTACACAAACTGCTCGTACTTCAGCCAGCGACGTTAAAACGGTACTCCTCCTACGAATGATTCGCATATGCCCCTCTTGAGCTTACCTACGGTGACGGCGAAGGGTCGCGAGAGCATGCACGTAGCCCGTGCAGCATGTTCATACGCTTCGTGCGGGCGCTTCATCGCGAACAACCCTTTGCCCATACGGTGAATGTGCGTACAGGGAAGCGCTACGAACAGACTATTTCGCGTGCCGTTACCGTATCAAGAAACACACATTGTTTGCAGTAGTGGCTGCGTGAGTAGTTCACGGTATTCATATTGTGAAATCACGTAGCTATCCAATGTAAAATGCAGTTTCTGTTTGGTGTCGTGAAAACATTGTCAACGCAGCGCGATTTCCTCTGCACGCGTCACGACCCGAAAGGATGACTCAGCGCGGTTGCGGACAGGCCAATTCCCATGTGTTTCAGAATACAGATCAGCTAGTCGATTGGCGAGACGACTACACTCCGTTCACCCTATACCTACAGAGCAGGCCGTACGCTTAGCCTTCTTTCAATAGGGAGTCGAGCAGTGAATCGAAGTCAAGCCATTCGCAACTACGACTGGCGCACGTTGCACCTTCGCGTGCGTCAGTGGTACGATGCAAGGAATCTCCGGTTCGTGGAGGAGCCCGTAGCGGATATTGATCGCAATTTCGGCATCAAGTATTTCGTTTTGCGCACCAGCGCGCTCCTGGTCAAGCTGCGACACGATGCTGAAACAACTTTTGTCATTGCCGTAACACCAACAACCTTGCGAACCGACCTTACCTCTATTCGCAAGTTGTATCATGCCTCCACTGGGTGGATCGCCACGATTGGGGAAGTTCAGCATCTGACCCGCTCTGTGCCCGGGTGCGTACCGGCGTTCGGATCGCTTTTCGGGCTGCCGGTGGTCGTCGACGCACGACTGCGTGACGCATCGGAAATATTTACTGCCTCCGGGCGGCCGGGATTTGCGGTACGCGTCCCGATGTGTGTGTACATTTCCAGCGAGAACCCGCAGCTCATCGGTTTGCGTTGCAAGCCGACGACCGAACCTGATGTCGGGAACCTCGGAGATCTCGCGCGGGAAGCACCCTATAGTCCCGGCGCCGACACTCGCCTACCCCACTCGTCGTAGCACAGGCCATCGCCCAACGAACATGCCTGGGTAGTACCATCCGTTCGGATATGTATGCGTTGTGTATGTTCCGGTATAGCGCGCGTTTACTACTTGACAGCCGACGACGCTTGGGCGAGCGTTCTGTGTCACTACTATGTGCGCGTGTAAGCATCGGACAGAAGCTCTTGCGACGGTGGCCCGTTCACCGACCCAGTGTTGCATGAAGAGCGGATAAGCAGCGTTAAGGAGCGTTAAGGAGCGTTAAGGAGCGCAACCGACCATACTAGCCCATCCTCGTCATAGGTATATATGACCAATCATCCCGGGGCGAAATATCGATGGCGGTATCGATGGGTCTCGCTCGGATGCGTGATTGCCGTCATGATTGCCGGGGCAGTGATAGCGACGGTGCGCTCATACAACGCGTCAAGGCAGCAACTGCGCACAGCAACGCGGATGTTGCAGGACTATGCCGTATTCGCGAGCTTCAGCTACTCCCAGAACGCGACTTCCGACGCGCACGACGTAGCATCGAGCGCTTATGCGGGGCTCATGGGCTTTATACCACAGTCGTCGAGTCAGCTACCGCCCGAAACGATCGTGCTTCCACCAAGCGAAGCCTGTAACCTATCGAATGGAACCGGTCAGTACCGATTTCGCCTCGACCTTCCGTCGCGAGTGTTGCATGTGTCAAGCACCCGCGACGCTGGCGTTGGCCTTTGGCAGGCGCTGGATCATCTCGAGTCCAGGCAGCCAACGGAGCCGGTAATCCTCGGACAGCGTTTTGCTGCCATCTTGAGCGACACCCTGGCATTTCTCGCGAAGACGTCCGCAGTGCGCCAAGCCGGATGGGGTTACATTTTCGTGCGGGACGACGACGTCGTGACTGGGCTGTCATATCACCCGGTTTACACGGCATCGGGACAACCGATTGCGATATATGGATACGACTCGTGTATCGATCGAGGGGAGTTCGCAAGGTTGTATCAAGAGGTGCAACCGCTTCCGCCATCGCTGATCGCGTCTATACCGCGCGATTCGCTTCTGCTTCTGCAAGTGATCGGTCCGAGCGGAACCGTGCTGTACTCCAGCGGACCGACCCCGCCAGAAACGCAGTATGCCGGGGCGACGGCTGTTCCGTTGCTCGCCGACGTCAGCTTCACGGTCACGATTCGATCCGACCTCAGCTCCAGGGTCCTGAAAGACGCGGCGTCCCCCTGGGCAACGAGACGCGCTCTCTTGCTCCTCGTTCTAACAATTGGGCTTGGTTGTATTTCACTTGTACTCTTCCGGCGTGAAGTTCGCTTTGTCGCCGAGAGAGAGAACTTCGTAACGGACGTGTCACACGAGTTGCGCACACCGTTGCAGCAGATTCTTCTCTTTGTGCAGTTACTAAGGCTGAATCGACTCCAGAATGAAAAGGAGCGCGTACGATCTCTGGCGATTATTGAGACCGAGACACTACGGCTGATCGCACTTGTCGCCAATATCTTGAACCGGGCGAGCCAAAAACCGGCCCAGCCGAATACGCGACCGCTGAACGCCGTCGAGCAGATACAAAACTGTATCACGCTCTTCCAGCCACTTGCTGACGCACGCCACGCGAAAATAACCCTCACGGGTGACGATGCGTATGTGATTGCGGATCCGGAGACACTCCATCAAGTCCTTACCAACCTGCTCGATAATGCGGTTAAGTACGGACCATCCGGCCAGACCGTGCGAGTCAGCACGGAGGTATCTGCCGAGTGGTTCGTTATTCATGTCGATGACGAAGGGCCGGGAATCCCTGTCCGTGACAGAGAAAAGGCATGGGAGCCGTTCGTCAGACTTGGATCGCCAGGGAACTTTTCGACTGCTGGCTTGGGTATTGGACTCGCGATTGCGCGAACGGCTGTTCCGCGAATACCAGGTACTATCGCAATTGAGGATGCGCCATGCGGAGGTGCGCGTTTCACACTGTGTCTCTCGAGAGCCGACACGAAAGGAAGACCCATGACGTCGACCCCTAGCTCACCGGATGCAATCAATGCGATCGATTCTGATAATTGAGGACAACGAGTCGCTCGCCTTCGGCCTGCGGGCAAGCCTTCAGGTCGAAGGACACACCGTAGACGTGGTGGGCGATGGTCGTGCAGCGCTCGAGCGAATCGCGGCGACAGAACCAGACATGATCATACTGGATCTGATGCTCCCTAACGTGTCTGGCTTTGAGGTGTTGAGGAAGCTGCATGAAAGTGATTCGAGCGCGGCGATACTCGTACTCTCTGCGCGAGACCAGGAGGTCGACAAGGTGCAGGTATTTCGCCTCGGCGCTGACGACTACGTGGTCAAGCCTGTTGGGGTATTGGAACTGATCGCACGCGTGGACGCACTTTTTCGGCGCGTTACACCGGGAAGTACGAACGCCGCCTCGACGTCAAAAGGCACGGAATATCGCTTTGGAAGCATCGTCGTCGACAGCGGCCGCCGTACCATTCACCGCGGAAACTCGACAGTGGATGTTCGGCCAATGGAATTCGATTTATTGCTCCATCTCCTCGAGGCGGATGGACGAGTGGTTTCGCGACGCGTACTGATGCAAAAGGTATGGCATTACGCGCCAGATATCGCAACGCGCACAGTGGATCAGCATATCACTCGCCTGCGGCAGCGACTGGAGGACGATCCTGCCACACCGCGCCACATACTCACTGTGCGAAAGTCCGGCTATCGGATCCTTCCATGAGTCCGGCCGATGCTCGGTTACTTGGCGGACACCCAAGTAATCTTTGAAAGATCACATGGCCCATCATCTCGTATCACCTGGAGCACCGTGTCTGCATCAACTTTCAGTTCGATGCGACCCTCTGTTCTGATGGAACCGTATGGCACGTCGGACCAGCTGAGCTTGATGTCGGCGCCTTGAACCATACCGTGACCCACCTGCGTCCACATGGTGCCCTGGGATCGATCTCCAGAAGCTCTGCTCATGCCGAGCCAGAAAATCTCGGAACCTGTACATTGAATCCAGAAATAATTCCCTCCTGGCGTGCGCCACCTGCCGGAGCGCAACGGTACTGAGCACGTGGACTTGTTTTCAAACTTGCTTGCCGACACGCTTGCAGACACACTTGCAGGCACGCTTGCATCCATCGCTACGTTGACGGACCGCGGTTCTCGAGCGCCGAACTCGGCAAACAGCAGGGCTGCACCAAGAAACGTGTGCCGCGTAATCGTGAATATGTGGGTCATACGTGCGATTCCGTTGGCTATTGATTAATGAAGCATTCGCCAGACGCGCTTCCAAAAGCTTAACATACTAAGTAGTATATTGTCAAGGAGTGACACCCAATGATGAAAAAGACAGCCGTTAAAAGGACTTCCAGCCGCAGAAAGGTCCGCAACTTGGAGCAGTCCAGGAAGGAGATTCTGGATGTCGCGTCCGTGGAAGTGTTCCATCACGGCTTTCAGGGTGTCAGCGTTGATGACATCGTTATGAAAACGTCGCTGACCAAGGGGGCGTTCTACCATCACTTTCCCACGAAGCTTGATCTAGGGTACGCCTTGGTCGATGACGTCGTGAAGCCGGCGATTATCGGCCGGTGGATTACGCCGCTGAGTCAATACCCCAACCCGCTAAAAGGAATCGTCGAGCAGACCAAACTGTTGCTCGGGGGAATGGATCCATCGCAACTGAAACTAGGGTGCCCATTGAACAATCTTGTCCAGGAGATGACTCCTGTGGACAAGGAGTTCAAAAAACGGTTGCAAGCGACTCTTGCTCTCTGGGTCGCCGAATTGGAGGTGCACCTGAAGCGGGGAAAGAAGACGGGGTTCGTAAGAAAAGATGTTAACACAAGGCAGGTTGCGCTCTTTATCGTCATGACAATCGAGGGCATGGCAGGGAT
>JBDTAZ010000277.1:0-4826 GCA_039924325.1 Gemmatimonadaceae bacterium | reverse complement strand
GATTTCCGTTTCGCGCTCCGGAAACGATCAATCGCGATCTCAAGCTTCTCAACAATATTGTGCGTGACGGTGTGCCGACGCTGATACTCTGCGACAACGCAGGTCAGATAGAGCGGCTGGAAGAACTGCTCACCACAAATTCCCGCGACCCGATGGGTGCCGCGCTCGTTCTTGGCGTGCTGACGGGCGGTTTTCGGCTTCCCTCGCGTGGCAGCGATCCGGGCCTCCGCGTTCTCACCGATCACGAGATATTCCGTCGCGAGCGTCGCATTCGCCGAGCACGCAAATACGTCACTGGCGGTGGCATCGACACGCTGGGTGCGATCACTCCTGGTGATTACGTCGTGCATCTCGAGCACGGGATCGGCATCTATCGCGGCATTGAGCAGTTGTTCGTGAAGGAGGCCACGGTCGAGGTCGCTGTAATCGAGTATGAGGGCGGTGATCGGCTCAACGTGCCGCTCTACAAGGTCGATCAGATCGAGCGATATCGCTCTGCCGCCGACATCGGCGACGATGTTCCGCCGCCCCGACTGCACAAGCTCGGTGGGCGACGTTGGGGTCAACAGCGCGACAAGACGCGATCCGCGATTCAGGAGATGACAGTCGAGCTTCTGGATCTCTACGCTCGGCGCAGCGTTGCAACGCGAGCGCCGGCACTGCCGGATACGACGTGGCAGCGCCAGCTCGAGTCGAGTTTCCTTTTCGAAGACACCAACGATCAGCGCAAGGCGACCGTTGACGTCAAGGGCGACATGGAGCGTCCTCGGCCTATGGATCGACTGCTCGTCGGTGATGTCGGCTACGGCAAGACAGAAATCGCGGTTCGCGCTGCATTCAAGTCGGTTCAGTCCGGTCGCCAGGTCGCCGTACTGGTGCCCACGACAATTCTTGCGGATCAGCACGCGCGAACATTTGGTGACAGGTTTGCCGACTTCCCTGTAATCGTGAGGGTGATGAGCCGCTTCCAGACACACAAGGAGCAGCTCGAAATCCTGAAGGAAGTAGCCGCTAAAAAGGTCGATGTTGTGATCGGGACGCACCGTCTGCTGAGCGCCGACGTCACGTTTGGCGATCTCGGGCTCATCATAATCGATGAAGAGCATCGGTTTGGAGTGAAGCACAAGGAACGTCTCAAGCAATTGCGACTTGAGACTGACGTGCTCACGCTGACCGCGACTCCGATTCCGCGCACACTGCATCAGTCGCTCGCCGGGTTGCGCGACATGACGCTCATGCAGACGCCGCCGCGTGATCGCTCTCCGGTGCTAACGTACGTCGAGCCCTGGGACGACGCGTTGATCGAGGAAGGCGTCTCGCGCGAGCTGGATCGTGGTGGCCAGGTGTTCTTCGTCCACAATCGCATCGAGACGATCGACGCGATTGCACAACATATCGGTCGGATGATTCCCCGTGCGCGGATCGCGATCGGCCACGGACAGATGCGTGAACGCGATCTCGAAGAGGTAATGCGTCGATTTGTCGAAGGCGAAGTCGATGTACTCGTCTCGACGATGATCGTCGAGTCGGGACTGGACGTCCCGAACGCGAACACGATGTTCGTCAATCGCGCGGATATGTTCGGTCTCGCGCAGCTGTACCAGCTTCGCGGCCGGGTCGGACGTTCGCACCGTCGAGCCTACTGCTACCTTCTCGCGGCTGACGGTATGGACGACGACTCGGAGCGCCGGCTCAAGATCCTTGAACACCACACCGAGCTGGGTTCTGGATATCGCATCGCGCTCAAGGACATGGAGCTTCGAGGGGCGGGGAATCTTCTCGGCCCGGAACAGTCTGGCTTCGTGCATGCGGTTGGGTTTGACCTGTACCTCCGCATGCTTGAAGAGACCGTCCAAAGGGTGATCGGGGGCGGGGACGGCCCAAAGATGCAGCCGACGGACGTTTCGCTCGACGTCCCCGCCTACATTCCGGACGAGTACATGCCATCGCAGGACGCAAAGCTGGACGTGTATCGCCGCCTCACGGCCATGACGGAGCCGGAGGCAATCGCGGCGCTCCGGTCCGAAGTGAGGGACAGATTCGGCGTCTTGCCGCCCGAAGCCAGCCATTTCTTCTTATCCGCGCTCCTCCGCGTGCTGGGCGGCCGGATCGGGATCGAGACACTCTCGGTGCGGGGAAACGAGGCCCGTATTACCTTTAGAGGCTCTGCGGTCCCGTCCATGAAAGGGATCTCTTCAGCGTTCCACGAGGTACAATTCCAGGCAGAAGTGCGTCGTGCGCACCCTCTGTCGCTAAAGCTCACCCGGCTCGGCGGCGCGTCGGTACTGGATGGGCTGGTACACGCGCTCACGTTGATCAAACCCACTCCAACACCAAGTCCAACAACAAGATGAAATCAGCTTCGCTCGCCCTTGCCGCTGCTGCGGCCTTGTTTGTATCCGCTACGGCATGTTCGGGCCTCAAGGAAGCGATGAGCGCACATGTTGACACTGCCGCCAAAGCCGGCTCCGAGGAGCTGTCGGTTGAGCGTCTGGCTTCGCTGCTCGGCGAGGCCACGGTGCCGCCGAGGAAGGACGTCGCACAGGCGATAGCCAATGCGTGGCTCGATTACGAGCTGCTCGGTCAATCAGCAGCGAAGGGCGATACTATCGTGACGGACAAGGCGCTCGACGCCGCCCTCTGGGCTCCGATCTCGACCGCCAAGGCAAGAAAGTATTACGACATGGTGTCGAAGAATTGGGGTGTTGAAGACACAGCCGCTGCGCAGAAGATGTTCGAGAACGGTGACGTACTCGCTGCTTCGCACATCCTGATTCTGACGAAGGGCAAGTCGCCCGAGCAGCAGGCCGCGGCGAAGAAGGAAATTGACGCGCTCCGCGCAAAGGTCAACTCCGGAAACTTTGCTGCTCTCGCGAAGGCGAATAGCGAGGACAAGGCGTCGGCTGTGCGCGGTGGCTCACTCGGCATCTTCCAGAAGGGAACGATGGTGCCGCAGTTTGAAAAGGCACTCGTCGCTCTCAAGCCGGGCGAGATTTCTCAGGTTGTCGTGACAGACTACGGCTACCACATAATTCGGCGCCCGACGTACGATGAAGTGAAGACCGACGTGCTGCAGGCCGCCAAGGGGCGGTCGACTCAGGTCGCCGAGAGTACGTTCGTCGCAAAGCTCGAGTCCGATGGCAAGATCGATATGAAGAAGGATGCGGCGACGACGGCACGTGTAGTTGTAGCCGATCCTGATGCGCATCGTACCGACAAGAGCACAATCGCCACGTCCACAGCGGGCGATTTCACAGCCGCTGAGCTTGCTCGCTGGATCGGCACGTTTCCGCCAATGCAGCAATCCCAGCAGCGCGGACAGTTGCAGAACGCGCCGGATTCAATGGTCACGATGTTCGTCAAGAATTTCATCATCAATGACCTCGTGCTGAAGGCCGCTGATGCCGCGAAGATCGGACCGACGCCGGAAGAAATTTCACAGCTTCACAATGCGTTCTTCCAGGCTCGCGATGCTGCCTGGACTCAGCTCGGCGTCGACCCCAAGACACTTGCGGACAGCGGCAAGACAGAGTCGGACAGAGTTCGCTTCGCGTCTGCTCGTGTCAACAAGTACATGGATGCACTCGTCAGCGGAAAGGCACAGTTCATTCAGGTGCCGGAACCCGTTGCACGCGTGCTTCGTGACAAGACCGACGCCAGCGTGAATTCGGCGGGAATCGACCGCGCGGTTGAGCGTGCGGTTCAGAAGCACGCAGCAGAAGATTCGACAGCCCGCGCGGCGGCACCGCCGACCGCAGTCCCGATGCCAACTGGCACTGCACCGCAGCCCGCAATGCCCGCTAGCCCAACTCCAAAGAAACCGTAGTCATAATGTCGTTGAAGTCTGTCATAGCGTTCATCTTCGCCGTCGCGCCAGTCGGCGTGGCGGCACAGAGCATAGTGCCGATCCCGCTGTCGACGGCCCTCGCACCGCGGGGTCCGGTTATTGACACAGTGGATCGCATTGTTGCGGTTGTCGGTAACTCCGTGATTACATGGAGCGATCTCGCCGAGGAAGTGAACCAGAGGCGTGCAGCCGGTTTGCAGCTGCCCGCCGATCCGGCAGGTCAACTGGAAGTTGCGCGTCAGGTGCTCGGCCAGCTCGTTGATGCTCAGATCCTGATCGACGAGGCTCCGGACGTGAAAGTGACGGTCACCGACAATGATGTCGCGCCGCAGGTCGATGGGCAGATCAAGGTCGTGCGATCCCACTTCAAGAGTGATGCTGAATACCGCGACGAGTTGAAGGCCGCGGGATTTGGTTCGCCGGAAGAGTACCGTCGCTCACTGTTCGATCAGTTTCGCCGCAATTTGATCCAGGCCAAAACCTATTCCGAATTGCGGAAGACTGCGAAGCCCGAGAGTGTTACGGAAGAGGAAGTGACCGCAGCTTACGACAAGGTCAAGGATTTGCTCCAGAAGCGTGCGGCAATGATCACCTTTCGGCAGATCGTGGTCGCGACGTTCCCATCGCGCCAGGAAGACTCGGTTGCCCGCGTAAAGGCGGAATCGATCCTCGTCCAGCTGCACAAGGGCGCCGACTTTACGGAGATGGCAAAGAAGTACTCGATGGACCCTAGCACCAAGGATGTCGGTGGTGATCTTGGCTGGAATCGTCGTGGCGGAAGCCCGGGCCAGCCGGCACTTGTTCCGGCCTTTGAGTCGATGATGTTTTCGCTTCGGCCAGGCGAGCTCAGCCCACTCGTTCGCACCTCGTACGGATATCACATTATTCGCGTCGACAGGGTGCAGCCCGGTGAGGTCAAGGCACGGCATATTCTCATCGCACCTGTAATCGACTCGAATGACGTTCATCTCGCGCTGCT
>JBDTAZ010000276.1:0-16150 GCA_039924325.1 Gemmatimonadaceae bacterium | reverse complement strand
GCTGCGCGGAGCAACCCTGTTTTCTTCGCTAGCGTACGGTCCAGTTGTTCGTTCAGAAGACTGCTGTTTGGATCTCTCGCAAGTGCTGCCTTGGACTGACGGATTGCCTCGTCTATAACATCAAGGTTTTGCTCGATGATCTGGACGGTGGCAGGATTCAACTGACCGCGGCGTGATTCAAGTGCGGCATGCAACGATGCAATCTCCGTATCGTAGGTCTTTCGGACCTGATCAATCGGTGGCTCAGTGGTTCGCGACGCCAGTTGAACTCCAGACCGTTTTGGCTGCGGTGTTTGGGTCGGGTTGTTTGTTATTCTCGCGTTGTTGCTCGCTGGAACTGATTCACCAGACGCGACCTGTGTTCCTGCAACAGTAGTCGCAGCGGGATTCTGTCCTGCTGAAGCAACGCCGGATACAGGGTTGGCTGAGTTGTGGTTACCGGTCGCTATAACGGCGGGCGTGCCTGGCGCACTGGCGCGCGATGTTACGATATACGTTACACCCGCAGTGCCGGCGATCAACGCCGACGCCGCAATGAGTGTAGGAATCCATCTACCGACCATCCTTCGTGACCGGGGCGACGCAGGCGTTGCCAAGGGAAGGACACGCGCCGAGATGCGATTCTCGATCGCGGGCCACAGGTCACGCTGCGGAACGATTCCGTTCAACAGCTCCGGATTGTCCTCAAAATATTTTGCCACTGATTCTGCGGTTTGCTCATCGCTCATGAGCGGATCCTCGTTCATCATGAAAGTGCCTCCCTCAGGAGTCGTCTCGCGCGGTGAAGCTGGGCCTTGCTTCCACCTGAAGTGATGTCCAGCATCTCCGCGATTTCCTCGTGTTTGTATCCCTCAACGTCATGCAGTGCGAAGACTGCGCGTGCACCAGGCGGCAGCGCGGCTATCGCCACTGCCAGATCCATCTTTTCTGCGAGATGTTCGCGCTTCGCTATTGGCGGCTCTGCATCGAACGCTTCTTCGTTGTCTGTTCGCGCACTATTTCGTCGATCAGTGCGTTGAGCTTCGAGTACCACATTTACGGTCAACCGGTGAAGCCATGTCGAGAAAGCCGATTCGCCTCGAAATTGCGGTAGCCGATCCCACGCTCTCACGAATGCATCCTGTGCGAGTTCTTCCGCGCGAGTTCGATCGCCACACATTCGCACACACAGTGCGTACACGTGATTGACATTGGTCCGATACAACCGTTCGAATGCATGCCTGTCCCCGCCCGCGGCGAGCTGGGCATCCGGCTCGGCGGTTGTCGGACTCATGGTCTCGGGTGAGGTGGCAATTGCTGTCTGCATCGGTCCTGGCAATAAGACGGGCCAGGATACTGGAAGGTTTGAACCGGCCTCAGGGACATTTATTCCCGACGGTTAAACAGAACGATTCAGATTGACTGGGACCAGTCACCGCCCATCGGGGCGACCGGCCCGACTTCTCCCTATTTATTAAGTGCCGCTACGAAATCTGCGCCAAGCACCGCGGCTTGCCAGCGCCGAAGCTCGGTTACTTCCTGCAAGTCATCCACGCTTTTGGGCTTCCTGCGGGCGACGGCTTCCATCCGATCGCGAGCGCAAAGCACGCCGGGATCCAGTTGCAGCCGCTGAGCGGCAGCGTCCCGAACGGACTTGAGCTTGGCGACGTTGGCGTCGAAGTCGGGGTCGCGATCCCAGCGCGTGGCGCGTGGGAAGCGCGGAAGGTCAGCCTCGGGAACGTCGAGTCCGCGCTTTACCGCGTCCAGAAGCTCCGTGGCGTGCCGCTCCAGGATTCCACGCGGAACGCCCTTGATAGCAGCCAAAGCATCGCGCGTAGTCGGCTGGGTTCGAATAATCTCGAACATCGCCTCGTTGCCCATGACACGGAAGGTGGCGCGGTCTACCGCCGCAGCTCGCGCGTCCCGCCACGCGACGAGTTCCCGCAGTATGGCGAGCTCGCGACGCTTGAGATCCCGCGCACCCTTGGTGCGTAGGAACGAAGTCGCGGGGTCGTCCGGAGCGAACTGGACTGATTCCAGTCGCTCGAACTCTTCCTGCGCCCATGCCATGCGCCCCATGGACTCGAGGCCAGTGCGCAACTCATCGCGCAGGTCGAGCAGATAACGTGTGTCCTGTGCCGCGTAGTCCAGCATGCCCGAAGTAAGCGGACGCATAGACCAGTCGGCGCGCTGATGCTGCTTGTCCAGTTTTACGCTGAAAAATTTATCCAGGAGTGCCGCGAGACCGAACGCTGGAATTCCAAGCAACTGCGCGGCGATTCTGGTGTCAAAGATATGTGTAGCGTGCCAGCCGTAGTCCTGCCGCAGCAGGCGCAGATCGTAATCAGCGTCGTGGAATATGACCTCGACTTCCCGATCTTCGATCATCGAGCCAAGCTTCGGGAGCACTCCAGCCAGCAGCGGATCGAAGATGGCGCTATGATGTTGCGTGGATAGCTGCAGCAGGTAAATCCGATCCACGAAACGATGAAAACTGGCGCCTTCGGTGTCGATCGCGAGTTCGCGAACACCGGCGAGCGAGTCCATGAACAAGGCGGCTCGTTCTGCGGTGTCCAGGTAAATGGGCTGGTACGGATCTGCCATACTTCAATCTACCATGACCTCAATGAGCTCCCCACGGCAGTCAGGATGGCGCACCCGCGACGTCGCTCGGGCCACGATAGTGGTAATGCTGGTGGCTCTCGGTGCCTTCGTGGTATTCCGCGCGCACAACCTGATCTTCGTCGCGTTCTTCGGTCTGCTGCTCGGGCTGGCTGTATCGGCCGGAGCCACTCGGCTTCGGCGTTTCGGGATCGGCCAGGGATTCGGGGCGGCGCTCATAGTCGCCGCGGCGATCGCGCTGCTGATCGGTTTCGGGGCCTGGACGGGGCCAACAGTTCGGACGCAGTATCGGGAGCTCAAGCAGAGACTGCCGGAAGCATTCGTCAAGCTCGATGCGTGGTTGGGACAGCGTCAGGGCGGCCTGGTCGGAACGCTCCTGTCCAACGAACCTGACTCCCTGACAGTAGCGCCAGTAGCGCGCCAGAGAGCAGACACCAACGCGGCAAAAGGTGAGATTATACCGGATTCACTGGTTCACGTCCGGGCGCTAAGGGAGCAGATCCTGGCGCGCGGAACCGGCGCCAACGGCTTCATATTCCCAGTGCTTCACTCGACAGTTGAAGTCGTGGCTGGGATAGTGATCATCTTTTTCCTGGCTGTTTACATCGGGGCCGACCCGTCGCTATACCGAAAAGGGATCCTCGGCCTGATGCCACACCGGGTTCGGGTGCGGGGGGAGCAGGTGCTTGACGCGATCACTGTCGCGCTGCGTCGCTGGCTCGTTACGCAGCTCATCGCCATGGTGGTGATGGGAGTCGTCGCCACGGGGGTTCTGACAGTTCTCAACGTCCGGGCCGCGCTTCCGCTCGGGATCCTGTCCGGGTTGCTGCAGTTCGTCCCGATGGCCGGCCCGATAATCAGCGCCGTCCCAGCCATAGCCATGGGCTTCGTGGATTCACCGCAAAAGGCAGCGGCAGTGCTCGTCGCCTTCTACGTAATCCACTTTCTCGAGACACACCTGCTGATTCCACTTCTGATGAAGGAAGGGGTGGATCTGCCGCCCGTGCTCACCGTGCTCACGCAGGCAGTGATGGCGTTGGCGTTCGGCATCGTTGGGTTATTTGTCGCGGTGCCGCTACTCGTACTCGCGATGATACTAGTCAAGATGTTGTACGTCGAGGACGTGATCGGCGATCCCACGCCCTTGCCGTTTGTGAACGAACCACCACCGGACCCCGACGCGGCGCTGTGATTAGCTGTTGCTAAGCAACAAAAATCGGCTGATGCCGCAGCAATCGCCGCTGTACGATACGTATCCATCGCTCCGCGCCGTGCCGCGCGTGTCACTCTGCACACTCCCATCGCCAGTCCAGCTCGCAACGATTGCCGGTACCGACGTCTGGATAAAGCGAGACGGTCTCAACAGCGAATTCTGCGGCGGCAACAAGGTTCGTTCGCTGGAGTTTCTGCTGGCCGGAATCAAACCGGGCGAGACGATCGTCACTGCCGGCGGCGAGGGATCGACACACGTTCTTGCAACGGCAGTACATGGTCGCCGCCTGGGCGCCAACGTAATTGGTGTTCGCTGGCGTCACGAAATGAATCCATCCGCGTACCGTGTCGCCCGGAGGATTGTGGACGAATGTGTCGTGTCGACCGTGTACAGTACGGCCGTCATCGCGATAGCCCGCGCCCAATTCACGAGACTCTTGCAGCGATGCCGATACATCCCGCTCGGCGGATCAACCCCGCTTGGCGTTCTTGCACATGTGAATGCGGCGATGGAACTGGCCGGCCAGATTCGCGCGGGCGAGCTTCCACTGCCGGCACGTGTCGTCGTGCCACTGGGTAGTGGTGGAACCGTCGCTGGACTCTCACTCGGTTTTGCAATCGCGGGAATCGAAACTGCCACCGTCGCTGTCCAGGTCACTCCGGCGATTGTTGCGAATCGGTTTCACGTGAGGCGGCTCATCTCGGCGACGGCGCGGCTGATTTCGCGTTTGACGGGCCAGCACGTACCAAGCGTACCGACGCATCGGCTCGGCATCGTACGCGACGCATATGGCGGAGCTTACGGTCGCGCAGTACCAGCTGCAACCACTGCTGCCCGCGAACTCGCCGACGTGAGCGACATACGCTTGGACGACACATACTCCGCGAAAGCGTTCGTTGTTGCACGAGAACTGGCGCGACATGCCGAACGCCCGACATTGTTCTGGGATACATTCGATTCGCGGCTCTTGTAGGGGCGCGTCTCTTGCGATCAATGCACGTGTTTCTGCTTGACCCTTCCGCGGGCATTCCAGCGCGAAAATCCGGCGGAAGTCCACGACAAGCACGAAGTCATCAAGTTAGGGAAGCGAAGCCGAGCGTAGATATTACTTCAGAGGAGTGTTGGGGAGGCCAGGTGCACTGGCCTCCCCCTCTTTTTTGGCAGGTACGACCATCCGGGAGACGCTGGGCTCAGCCATGGCCGTAAACGCGGCCAAATTCGCGGTTGAGCATATCGCCATCAGTGTGCAGATTGAGCCCATGACTGAGCAACAGAATTCTCCGGCCGCCGCCAGGCAGCCTGCTATTCCACTATCGGCGGCAGAACGCACTCCGGCCGCGCAAGCAGGCGCGGTGCTGTTCCGGCATCGGGGCTGGCTGCCGATTCTGTTCCTCGGAGTTCCGCTCGTCGCACCGGGCCACATGTCGCTGGAGCTTTGGGTAATCGGACTGGCACTCGTGGTGATCGGAGAAGCATGGCGCCTCTGGGGTGTCGCCGCAGCTGGCACTTCGACACGGCGACGGTCACGTAATGTCAATCGCCTCGTTACATACGGTCCATTTGCATGGAGCCGGAACCCGCTCTACAACGGCAACTTCCTGATCTGGATGGGCTTCGCCGTCATATCCGGCGTTCTCTGGTTTCTCCCGATCGCGATCATTCTGTTCGCCATCGAATACTCGCTGATCGTGCGATTCGAAGAAGGCGTACTCGAAAGCACGTTCGACGGAGAGTATCTGGAGTACAAGTCTCACACCGCACGCTGGCTCCCGCGCCCGCCTTCAGCGCGTGACCAAGGTGAGATGGACTGGCCGCAGGCGTGGCGCAGCGAGATCAGCACGTTCATGCAGTACGCCGTGCTGATCATCGCATTCGAGATCAAGAGCCGCTACGGAATCGGCGGTAAACCAGTTCCCTGAGTGATTGTCGTTTTCTGCTCAGCGGAGCACGGCTGAGAATGGCGTCAACGAACCGTCATTCGGTGCCGGC
This sequence comes from Gemmatimonadaceae bacterium, assembly GCA_039924325.1. Taxonomy (GTDB): domain Bacteria; phylum Gemmatimonadota; class Gemmatimonadetes; order Gemmatimonadales; family Gemmatimonadaceae; genus Fen-1247. The sequence continues at coordinate 10,347 of JBDTAZ010000276.1, read as the reverse complement.
TTGATCTGGAGCAGTTTCGCCAACAGGTCGTATACATCCACATTCGGGAATTCAGGGATTGTCACTCCGCGCTGGAACGCGGGCCCGTGCGCGATGAATAGCGCATGCATGGATGCGTTGTTGTTGTCGTAGCCATGCGCGCCTCCCGGCGGGCCGCGGCGCTCTCCATGAATTGCGATTGTCCATCCGTCGTCGGCCACGGCAACCACCGGAGTGATTCGGCGACCTTCGTTGTAATGCAACCGCGCAGGCACGTCGGCTTTCAGCCATGATTGCACATGCGGAAGCTTTCTGATTCTTGCGAGCAGCTCGGCGGCGTTACCGTCCTTTGGGGTAATCGCCAGGTCGGGAGAGAGTGACGTGATGCGTACAGATGCCGTGTCGACAACACCATCAAGGTACACGACGCGATCAGGCGACAGCGCAGACATGCCGTGATCCGACACGACGATGACGTTCACGCTGTCGTACATACCGCGATCGCGAAGGCCCTGCATCAAGCGACCGACCGCGCTATCCGCGCGTGCCGCCGCGGCCGCGGTTTTTGGTGAATCGGGTCCATACTCGTGACCCGCGTGATCCGGTTCGTCAAAATAGAGCGTAACAATCGACACACGTTGGGGACCCTTTAGCGCGAGCCAGGACAGCACCGTGTCAACGCGCGCATCGAAGGTCACCTTGCCGTCGTACGGTTTCCATCGCGTGGGTCGAGTGCTGTCGATTTCGACCTCCGAACCTGGCCAGAAGAAGGTGGCCGAGCGCTTGCCCTGCTTTTCGGCTGTAATCCAGATCGGCTGGCCGCCCCACCAGCGACTTTCCTTGGACGCCGCGTTGCTCATGGTGAAGAGCTGTTTGAACTCGGGGTCGTAGATCGTGTTTCCGACGATGCCGTGATGCTCAGGATATAGCCCCGTGACAATTGTATAGTGGTTGGGGAATGTCAGTGACGGGAACGACGGAATCATCGCGTCGGCCGTGACACCTCCGCGTGCGAGCGCGTGCAGTGTTGGAACTGAATCAGTGTCCAGGTAGCTGCGCCTGAATCCGTCCAGCGAAATCAGCAGCACCTGTGGGGTCGCGCTGGGTGGAGCGTTTGCTTCGGCCCCGCCAACCGCTGTGCGAACCGGCGACGTCGCGCATCCGGTGGCGACAATTGCAAGGAAGCCAAGCGTGGCTGGCAGCAGAAAATGTGTCGCTCTTTTCATCGGTTGTTCGGTGAAGGATGGTTCGCGAAGGCTTGCGACGTGGGACACCGGAACGGCAAAGGCGCCTTGCAGGGCGCCTTTGCACTAATCTGGATTCCCGCGCTGTACTGTAACAACGGAGCTTGTGTCAGTCTAGCGCTGAGGTTTGCCGGGGGGATTGGGACCTTTGAAGACATCAGCGTTCAGCGCAATGTAGCTCCGCAGGTTCTGTGGTACGTCCTCTTCCGGGAAGATCGCTGTAACCGGACATTCCGGCTCGCAGGCTCCACAATCGATGCACTCGTCGGGGTGGATAAAGAGCTGATCCGGGCCCTCGTAAATGCAGTCCACCGGACAGACATCAACGCAAGCACGGTCCTTCACACCGATGCAGGCTTCAGTAATTACGTAGGGCATTTCTCTGGGTTGGTTCGGCCAGTAGCTGGCAATCTTACGAAAGATAGGCCACGGAGGTCAGAATTCAACATAGCCAGTTTGGCAGGTGCCGAGGGATCCCGCCCTTCGGCGGGATGACTCCGGCGTTCGGCGTGACAACTCCCTCGTCCGGCGGGTGACGCCCTCGTCCGGCGGGTGACGCCCTCGTTCGGCGGGTAACGCCCTCGTTCAGCGGATGAGGCCCGACCTCACCGCCAGGGCGGGGTGTTGCCTTTCCACTCCAGCTCGGGGTTATCGCGAAAGAGAGTGGCCTTTCGCCCAATCACCTGAACGACTTCCGCACCCGTGGCGTCTGCGAGAGCATTCGCGAGTTCCTTGATAGGGGCGGCCAGGTTGCGACTGATATCCACCTTTACCAGCTCGTGAGTGCTCAGCACCTCATCCATGGTCTTCACTATGGCATCCGTAACGCCGGCGTGTCCGATGTGAACCAACGGTGTCAGCTTCTGCGCTTCGGTGCGTAGCTTTGCTCGTTCCTTACCGCTAATCGCCATCGCGCACCCGCCCAGTAAGTGTGAAGTAGGTCCGAACGTCGATAGCCGGACTGTTCCAGTAGTCGCGCCGGTCGGGATCACGTCGCATCGCCTGAAAGTGCAGGTGCGGCACAGGCGCGTTCCCGGTCATACCAACATAACCGAGTAGGTCGCCCTGCATGACATGTTCCTTTGCAGCCAGACCGCTCGCGTACTTCTCGAGGTGCGCGTAGTAGAAAATGAAGCGACCGGTATCGTCGGTCATGTAGATCGTGGTACCGCCAAGTGCGTTTTGACTCAGGCGCATGATTGTACCGGACTCGGCAGCGAGCACGCGCGTTCCCATTGGCGCGAGGATGTCGTTGGCGCGATGCGTTCTACCACCCGAGCGTGGCTCGTTGAAGCTGTCCGAAACACCGCTCGGCGCGACGTTTTCAACCGGGACCATCAGCGGGTTCGCATCGAAGTATTCGATGTCGGTAGCATCCATCGGCACGCTTGAGGTGCCGCCGGGATTCTCTTCTGGCGTGGATCGGGGAATCGAGGCGGAGATTGGCGGTAGTGGACGGATGCTCGCTGCGCACGCTGTAGCTAACACTATCGCGATAACGAACAGGCCCCTCGATGCGGTGCGAACCGGCGTACCAATCATCCTCAGATCTCTCGTCCCACGTTCGTGAGTTCGACGCTCACGTTCCAGAGTTTTTCCTGAAGTGCTTCATCGCGACTCAGCGGCGTTGTCTTGCCAGGCTCGCACTTGGCAAAATACTTTCCCGTCACACCAGTTACGTCCGCCGATGCCGCGAGAAATACCGTGGTGCGCGCGCCCTTTTCCGGCGACAACATGAACCAACGACTCAGGGTATAAAGGATTGGAACCTGGCGCCAGATCTCGGTTGCGACGACACCCGGGTGCAGCGAGTTGACAGTTATTCCCTTGCCGTCCAGGCGGCGCGCGAGTGCGTAGGTGAACATCACGTCCTCGAGCTTGCTGGCGGCGTACATTGCAACATTCCTGTACGAGGATTCTCCCTGCAGATTGCCGAAATCCAGTTTGCCGCCTTCATGAGCGGCTGACGCGACATTGACTATGCGCGATGGTGCCGCCGCAAGGAGGGCCGGAAGCAGCAGGTTGGACAACATGAAGTACGCGAGGTAGTTCACTGCGAATGTGCGCTCAATACCATCTGCAGTGACGTCACGTTTCTTGAGGGCAACACCTGCGTTGTTGATCAGCACATCCACGCGGGGATGCGCGTCGACTATTGCTTGCGCCAAGGTCCGAATTTCTGCCTGCACCGAAAGATCTGCGATGCGGAGTTCCGCGCCGCCGCCAGCGCCGCCCTTCTGCGCCGCGCGCTCGATCTCTGCTCGGGCCGCTTCACCACGTTCTCGATTGCGACACACCATCACTACATGAGCGCCAAGTGCAGCGAGCTCAATTGCAGCTGCCTTTCCTATTCCCGTGTTGGCGCCCGTGATGACGCATGTCTTGCCGCGCAAGGAAGTTGTTACAGGCGCACATGCCATTGAAGTCTCGTCGTTGCGTCGATTTCGAAAAAACCGGCTTCCAGATCCAATCTGTGAAATCTAAGATACGAAAACGGCCCTGACGAACGTGCTGTCGTCAGGGCCGCTGCCGAATGTCACGCGTCAGATGACGCCGTTCGATGCCGTACCTGCCTGAACTGACATCGGAGAATCGAGTCGTACAACAACCTTGCCGCCGCTGGGAAGGCACGCATCGTACTTCTCGGTCTGATGTGCCAAGACTGCACCGGCCGCAGCGCCGCCGGCAGCACCGATGATCGTCCCCTTCGTCTTGTTTCTGCCGCCGCCGAGGATTCTGCCGAGTATCGCTCCTACAACAGCGCCACCGGCAACCTTGGTTGCGTCGTTGTTGTCAGGAGCCTTCACCTTCTCCACGTCAGCGCTTACAATCTCGCCGTTTACGGGGTATGTCTTGCCACCGTAACTGATCGAACGGACGACGAACCCGATGTTCATATTTTCCCCGGCCTGATTGCTGCGGCCGAGCGATGTTACTTCGAGCACCGCGGTCGCGCCGGCTGGGATCATCACGCCATTCGACGCTGTGATACCGTCAGCAAGCGTGGCAGTAATTCGATCTCCTACGCTGTTCGTGTTCGTGCAGACGCGCTGACCCGAACTCAGGGAGATGTTGGTGCCCGCAGCCACGACTCCGACCGCACCTTCACTGCTTACCCCTTTGGAAGGAGAAGCTACGACGGTGTTGCCGGATGGCGTTGTCGTTACCGGCTGCGGATTCTGCGCAACTGGCTCAGACTGCCGCGGGGTTGGAGTGGGCGTACGTCGACGTGGTGGCGGCGCCGATGCTACGCGACGCTGCTCCACAGCGGCCGCCTTGGGCGGTGCTGGGGGCGGCGTTGTCGGAACGTCCTTGAGTTGCGGTTGAGCGGTCGTGTCGTTGTTCGCGAGTTGCAGATCACGCGTAAGCGACGAATCCTGGGCTAGCGCGTCCTGGCCTGTCGAGTCCGGTTTGTTGCAAGCGGCGACAGCGAGAAGTGCTATGGCTGTAGCCGCGTAGATCGCCGTTGGGCGGAATGATCGCATTTGGGTTCTGGTGTTGACTAATAGTTACCGCGGAATATCGGTCCGCGCTGGTTGATCAAGATACCGCCGCCGTGCCGTCCTCGCGGATCGCAATGATCCCCGTCGACAACTCCGCCGCGAAGAATAGCGCCTCCAATCGCACCGATAATGCCACCAATGCTCGAACCGCCGCCGCGATCAGACCCCCTGGCGGAACCCGAAGCCGGGACGTCAACTGGCTGTGGACGAGGTGAAGGCGGTGAAGACGTCGCCGAGGCATCGGACGGTGTTACGCTCGGGGAGGGAGCAGTTGACGCGACCTCCACAGGAGCCGGCGCGGGAATCTCAGCGGATGCTTCTGACACCGCCGGTGTAATCCTGTCCTTGTGAGGAGTACGACGCGCCACCGTACGAGTCGATCGAGCGGACGACTGGACGCGAGTTCGCGCCTCTGGCGAGAGTTCGGCGGCCGAAACGACAGTCTGGACACCAGAGTGTGGCGCGAGTGCGAGCGCGTCCGACGTTCTGGCTGCATCAAGGTCCTTCGCGAGATCGGCGTTCATCTGGTTGCTGCTTCCCTTGCAAGCGGCGATGCCAAGTAGTATCGCAGTCGAACCAATTAGCGATCTGTAGCGCATATGCCCCCCTCGGACGCGCGTCGACGATATTTTGACCCGTGTAGCCAACCCCGAGCCTCAACCAAGGTTCCATGACCGTGACCCGATCGGTGGTGTTAATCGTAGCCGTTATGGCGGCTGCCTGCTCTGGAACCAGCCGGGATGTCAGTCCGCTGCAGAGGCTGGCAGCCGAACGAGCGATCCGCTCCGAAGTTGTGGCTGCCTACGACTTCAGCAGGCCCGACGTACCGGCTAACCTGATGGCGCTCTACGCCCCCACCGGGACCATCATCTCGGCGAGCGGTGGCCGCATCACCACCTCGCGGGATTCGCTCCGGGCCGGGATCGACGCTTTCTGGACCAACGTGGGAGTCAACATGCGCGATGCCCACGTCGAGTGGACCGAGATGCACATCCAGGTCCTGTCTCCAACCGCGGCCGTCATGACGGCCACCTACCGGATCCCGCACAAGCAGCCGAGCGGCCTACCGCACGTTATCGGCGGAGCCTGGACGGCGGTCTTCAGCCTCGAGAATGGCCACTGGTATGTGATCGACGAGCACCTGTCGGACGACCCGTTCGCGTCTTAAAGTGTAGCCGGCCGGACGCGCGGTCGTGACCGGGGGACCGCCGATCGGGAGGTGACAGGTCGGCGGGTGTGCCCTTTGCAGGATCAGGATCGTCAGACTTGACAATGACGGAAACGAAAACTCCGGGCACCCCCTACCTGATACACGCCTTCGAGCACAAGGCGTACGCCTTTCCAGAGGAAAGGGCGCTTTGCATTGGGCGGGAGACGACCTGTGATGTGATCGTGAATGAGGTCGCGGTATCCCGGCATCATGCCGAGGTGCGCCAGGAGGGCGAAGACTTCGTCCTTTACCCGGTTGGGTCCACGACAACCGTCATGAACGGCCTCCCCGTCGTCGCACCTCAACCCCTCCGCGAGCAATCGACGTTCATGGTCGGGAGCATGAAGTTCATCTTCACCAAGGAACGGCTCCCGGTCGCGATGAAGATTGCGACTTCGACTTCGCGCCCCTCGAGCGTAGACGATCGACGACCGACGCTGACATTCCCGGGACAGCCGAATGCGCCCGAAATCCAGCAGCCGCCGAACGGGCTGACGAAGATGATTCCGATCATAGTGATAGTGACCGCAGCAGTGATCGGCGGCGCCGCTTACTTGGCTTACAGCCTGCGATAAGTCAAAGTGGCCGCATCCTTTCGGATGCGGCCACTTTTTTCAGCTTCAGCGAGCTGTCCAGTTGCAACTGCGGGGATATGGAACCCGGTTGCCCTGACCGTCGGCCACGACTACGCGCTAAGTACCCACCGCGAAACGCTCGAAAGCAAGTCGCTCGAGTTCATCACGTACTGCGGGAATCGTGAGTTCCTCAAGAACTTCCGCGGCGAATGCGTACGTGAGCAACCGCAGGGCAATCTCAGGCCCGATACCTCGGCTCTTGAGGTAAAACAGAGCCGTCGTATCTACCGGTCCGATCGTTGCCCCGTGTGTACACTTGACGTCGTCTGCGTAAATCTCCAACTGCGGCTTTGTATCGACTCGCGCACGCTCCGACAGCAGAAGATTTGCGTTGCTCTGTTTTCCGTCGGTCTTCTGCGCTTCGGGATGCACGTAAACCTTGCCGTTGAACACGGCATGCGAGTCACCGTCCATAACGCCCTTGTAGAGCTCGTGACTGGTGCAGTTTTCCTTAGCATGGATCACACTTGTCTGATGATCGACCGTCTGGTCGCCGTTCACCAGATACAACCCATCCAGCGAGCCGTGTGACCCCTCACCATCCAGCAGAGTCGCGATGTTGGTTCGAGAAAGATCTGCACCGATCGCAAATGAGAACGCCTCGTAGGCGCACGACCGACCTTGCGTAGCGTACCAGGAGCCAACGTGAAATGCGCGCGTGCTTTCCCGCTGAATCTTGTAATGTCTCAGCCTGGCACCATCGGCGACGTAGACTTCGGTGACGGCGTTGGTGAAGTAATTCGCATTGCCGATGGACACATAGCTCTCCATCACCGTGGCCTCGGCGTGATGGCCGAGCACGATAAGATTGCGTGGAGAGACAAGCGCCCCTTCCGCGGCATCGTCGCATACGAACAGCAGGTGGATGTTATGCGGCGGAGCGCTGTTCGGTGCTACGTGCACCAGTGCGCCTTCACCTGCGAACGCCGCGTTGAGCGCGGAGAAAGCATGCGAGTGAGTTTCAGCGAGGCCGCCAACGTGTCGCTCGAGTAGACGCGCCGTATCGTCAGATTCGAGCGCGGCCGATACGGGTCCAACAAAAACGGTGTCACCGGTCACCGACTCCGACAGTTGCGGAAGGAAGTGTCCGTTCAGAAACACGAGTGTCTGCCATTCGCCGCCGAACATGAATGGCGAGATGTCACGAGCAGTCAGAGTGGACGAATCGGGCTTAGCGGGCGAGTACGTCCGCTCAAGGAGCGGCGACACGCTGGTAAAGTGCCAATCCTCGTTCTTGCTGGTGGGAAAACCAAGCTGCGTGAACGACTCGATCGCGCCGCGCCGTTGAGCGCCGACCCAGATCGGTTCGTCAGTGCGATCGAGCGCTTCGAACGCCGATACGTATTCCGCGACACGTGCGTCGCGCGTTGCGTGCGGAGAAACAACGGGCGCGTCATCCGCCGTTGCAATAGCCGAGTCGTGTGTCAGGACGGCGTCGGTCATGCCGCGTCTAACAGCCAATCGTAGCCGCGCTCTTCCAACTCGAGGGCGAGCTCCTTGCCACCGGAGCGCACGATCCTGCCGTTGGCGAGAACGTGAACGAAGTCCGGGACGATGTAGTTGAGGAGTCGCTGATAGTGAGTGACCACGATTGTCGCGTTGTCCGGACGACGCAGTGCGTTAACTCCGCCGGCCACAATTCGGAGTGCATCGATATCCAGACCGGAGTCAGTCTCGTCGAGTATTGCGAGCTTTGGCTGCAACACTGCCATCTGCAGAATCTCGTTGCGCTTTTTCTCGCCGCCCGAGAATCCCGCATTGACCGACCGGTTGAGCATTGAGGAATCCATCTCGACCAACTTCATCCGGTCCTCGATTATGTCGAGGAAATCGAGCGGATCAACTTCTTCCTCGCCACGCGCCTTGCGGATCTCGTTGTACGCGGAGCGGAGGAAGTAGGCATTCGTGACACCCGGAATTTCGACCGGGTACTGGAATGCGAGAAATACTCCCTTCTGTGCGCGAACTTCAGCGTCGAGCTCGAGAAGTTCCTCGCCGAGGAACGTGGCCGATCCGCCAAGTACCTCGTAGGCCGGATTGCCTGCGAGCACCTGCGCGAGTGTGGATTTGCCGGAGCCATTGGGTCCCATCACGGCATGGACTTCGCCAGCCTTGATGTTGAGATCGATTCCCTTGAGGATTTCGCGCTCGGCGATTCCAGCACGGAGGGCGGTTATATCGAGCATGTATTCGTAATTGATGTTGTAGTCATTCCCGCGAAAGCGGGAATCCAGGTGGTAATCGTCACCCTACGCTGCCTTCCAACGTGATGCCCAGAAGTTGCTGCGCTTCTAGCGCGAACTCCATTGGCAATTCCTGGAAGACTTCGCGGCAGAACCCGCTGACGATCATCGATACGGCCTGTTCAGCTGTTATCCCACGCTGCTTGCAGTAGAAGATCTGATCCTCGCCGATCTTGGACGTGCTCGCTTCGTGTTCGACCGTCGCTGTGCGGTTCTCGACTTCGATATACGGGAACGTGTGCGCACCACAGCGATTGCCAATGAGCATCGAATCGCACTGGGTGTAGTTACGCGCGTTGTCTGCGCGCGGCATCACCTTGACTCGGCCGCGATAGCTGTTGTTTCCGTGACCAGCGGAGATTCCCTTCGAGACGATCGTCGACTTTGTGTTTTTGCCGATGTGGATCATCTTGGTTCCGGTATCCGCCTGCTGGTAGTTGTTCACCACGGCAACCGAATAGAACTCGCCTACCGAGTTATCGCCCACGAGCAGAACGCTCGGGTACTTCCAAGTGATCGCGGACCCCGTTTCAACCTGGGTCCAAGAAATCTTGGAGTTGACGCCGGCCGCCTTGCCGCGCTTGGTAACGAAGTTGAAGATGCCGCCCTTGCCTTCCTCGTCACCGGCGTACCAGTTCTGCACCGTGCTGTACTTGACCGAGGCGTTGTCCAGCGCCACCAACTCGACGACTGCAGCGTGCAGCTGATTCGTCGACCGCTTGGGTGCCGTACATCCCTCGAGGTAGCTGACCGAGGCGCCCTCGTCGGCGATGATGAGCGTGCGCTCGAACTGGCCCGTATCCGCCGCATTGATGCGGAAGTAGGTGGACAGCTCCATCGGACACTTCACGCCTTTCGGCACGTAGCAAAAGGACCCATCGCTGAATACCGCGCTGTTCAACGCTGCGAAGAAATTGTCGCTGTACGGCACCACGGATCCGAGATACTTGCGGACGAGCTCAGGATGCTCCTTCACCGCATCGCCGAATGAGCAGAAGATCACGCCGTGCTTCGCGAGCTCTTCCTTCATCGTTGTCCCGACCGAAACCGAGTCGAAGATCGCGTCCACGGCTACGCCAGAGAGAAATTTCTGCTCGTTGAGCGAAATTCCGAGCTTCTCGTACGTGCGCACCAGCTCCGGATCGACGTCGTCGAGCGACTGCAACGGCTTCACGCTCGTCGGAGCCGACCAGTAGCGCGAGGCCTGGTAGTCGATTGGTGGATACTTCACGTTGGGCCAGTGCGGCTCCTTCATCGTCAGCCAACGACGATATGCCTTCAGGCGCCATTCGAGAAGCCACTCCGGCTCGTGCTTTTTGGCAGATATGATCCGGACGACTTCCTCGCTCAGACCCGGCGCTACGGTATCGGACTCGATGTCGCTTACAAAGCCGTACTGATACTCGCGGTTGACGAGGGACTCGATTGCGGTGCTCATTACTACGTCTAACTCCTTGGTGTTACTACACTTTCGCGTAGATTGACGTAAAGGTAAGTGATTTTGTCGGCTTTTTGTAGATAACCCATGCCATA
>JBDTAZ010000275.1:0-2948 GCA_039924325.1 Gemmatimonadaceae bacterium | reverse complement strand
CAGAGAATCAGAAGCCCATCGTATTGCCGAACAACACGGTACTCTCCAGCCTGGCCGGATATGCGTCCGCTGGTAATTTCAACTTTACGGCGCCGAATTCGAGCACGGTCGATCAGACCAAGATGCGAATCGAGTTTGTCGCGCGGCCCTTGAATGGCGGTGCTGGTGGCGGCGCAACCGGCCTCCCGCTCACCGGCGCGGACGACGGGTTCTTCCGCGTCTACATCAGCAACGCTGGCGCCGCATGGCTACGCGCCGACGTGAGCTCCAAGGCCGACAACTGTGGCGCGACATACATCTTCACCAATACCGGAACGGGCCTGGGATCAGCGACTCGTCCTGCGTTTGTGCCGATGTCGGAAAACACAAAGAAATGGTTCTCGTTGGCGCTCAACGCGTCGGGAAACTACACCAGTACGCAGATTTCGCGCTTCACGAGTGCGACTGCGACAACGCGTGAGCAATACACGCTCGGACAGTCCACGGCTCGTTGCTACCTCGGCGGTGATCCCAATCTGCGTGCAGTCAGCTACCGGTCGACTGCGGCGTACACTACAGATACGCTGAAGGCGCGCTCGCTTGGCGGTACATGGATCATGAGTGCAGTGCAGAACATCGCGGGCGACAGCACGACGTTTTATCCGGCAACCGTCGCGAACCCAATGGGCTACTGGAAGACGTATCCTGGCGCGGTTTCGGCGCAGCTCACAGCGCTGTACCCGGTAGAGGCAAGCTACCTCTACCCCTTGTATCGCGGGCTGAACGCGGGCACAAAGGGTGTTATCTATGTGAATGGTACAACGGGTATTAGTGGTTCACTCCGCGGCCGTGTCACGCTCTACGCGACTGGGAACGTCGCGATCCTGCGAGATACAAAATACGTGACGGATCCGTCGCTCAATAACTGCACTGCGGACATGCTTGGAATTATCTCTGGCAACGACATCCTGGTTGCCGATAACCTGTTGCAGGATCCCCCAAGTCTGTCAGGACTCGGGTACACTAACATGGACGACACGAAGGACGTGTTCATCCAGGGCGTTCTGATGGCCTTGAACACTGCCTTCGGGGCCGAGAACTACAGCAGCGGCCCGAACAACGCGAACGGTTGCGAAGGCACCACCAACGGTCGCGGCTGTCTGTACCTTACAGGCGGGATCATCCAGCAGCAGCGCGGTGCCGTCGGTCTCTCGGACGGAACCGGTTTTGCCAAGCGTTACAGTTACGACAAGTGTGCGTTGTACAACCCGCCGCCGTACTTTCCGACTACCGGCCGTTACACGGATAACCGATACTACGAGATCGATCCGTCCGGCTTCAACGTGGCTGCACTTTTCAACTCACTCACTCCATGAGTGATAGGACCAGCCGCAATTGATGTGAATAGGCAAATGGGCCCGGATCTCTTCCGGGCCCATTTGCGTTTCTGGAATCGATTGTCGCGAGTTCGACGCGCGGTCAGTTCAGAAGAGGCGCACCTGCGCAGCGTCTATGCGAGGCACGCTGTGGCACATTCGACACCTTGCTTCGTACTTGTCGGCGGCACCAACCATGATTTGGGGACTCTCGTATGGTGCCGGCTTGCCGTCGATGAGTCGCTGGTTACGTGTCGCAGGGCCGCCGCACAGTACGCAGATCGCATTCAACTTATCTACGCTTTCCGCAACTGCCATCAGCTGAGGCATCGCGCCAAAGGGCTCGCCGCGAAAGTCCGTGTCGGTGCCGGCGATTATTACTCGACGCCCCGTTTCGGCGAGCGCCGTGACGAGCTGCACGATACCGGCATCGAGAAATTGAGCTTCATCGATCCCGATTACTTGCGCTGTTGGATCGAGGCGCTGCGCGATCTGCGCAGACGTGTCGATCGGAATTGCTTCTACAGTTCGTCCATCGTGACTGGAGACGGCATTAATCCCTGCGTAGCGCTCGTCCAGACGGGATTTGAAGACCTGTACGCGTTTGCGCGCTATCAAGGCGCGTCGTATCCGGCGTATGAGCTCCTCGCTCTTTCCGCTGAACATGACACCAGCAATTACTTCGATCCAGCCGCCGGTGTGTTGGTATCCGACGCTCATCGCGACTTACCGCTCGAAGGGGCGTGGACGGCGCGGCGGCCCGCCGGGTCTTCCGCCGCGGTCATCGCGATTCGACGGTCCGGAGCGTGGTCCACGGCCAAGGTTCCGTTCGCGTCGTTCGCCGGTGGGTGCCGATCCACTGCGCGGCGGTCGTGGGGTCCACTCTTTCCGCTCGGCGCCGCGGACTGGTCGCGCGCCGCCTTTTGGCGGCCCACGGAATTCCTTGCGCGGCGGACGATCTTCACGGCCGCGCGCGTCGCCGGCGCTACGCGCGTCACGTGGCGGGCGGGGCCCGCGGCTGTCGCTCCGCGTGTCGCCGCGTACGTCACTTCGTATGTCGCGTGATGGTCGATCCGACGATTGCGACGCAATCAGCCGCAGTCCGTGCGCTGGTGCCGGCTTTGCGTGAGCGCGTTCTGCGTCGAGAAGGCGGATCGCCGCCGCGGCGATCTCGATCCCGTCGTAGCGCTCCAGCAATGGCTCAAGCGCGATCATTTCTCGTGTCGCCACGCCCTGTGTCAGAACAACGGCGAGTTCCTCACGCAGTGTGGCGTCACGGGACCGGGCGGCAGAGCCAGGACCTTCGAGTGTCAGTGGCACCACCGTCGCTGACAACTCGTGAAGCGCGATCATGTCGCGGGGCGTTGCGAGTGCAACGATCTGCACGGGCCCGATGCCGGATGCGGCTGCTATCTCGCTCGGCATTACCGGTGAGTCATAGAGAATTACCGTATGGCTGGCCGGGATCGAATCGTAGCGTGAGACCCGGATCGGGTCGTCTGTCCGGCGATAGCCGAGGCTGCGGACTGTTTGCGTCGCGTCTGCTTCAGATCCTCCGTCGCGGACAACGATCGTCGCGGATGGGGGATCGAG
>JBDTAZ010000274.1:0-11531 GCA_039924325.1 Gemmatimonadaceae bacterium | reverse complement strand
CATTCGGGGCGAGCGGATTGTGGCCACGAATGTCTGGAATTCGCTGAAATCGACGATCGGCGGTCGTTGAGAGGCGAGTTGCAATCTCCTTGGGCCCCTGGCTACCTTTGAAGGCTATGTACGATTTTCCGAGGATTTGACCAATGGCTTTTCCAGCCACGCAGATTCGGCGGGGGATGGTCCTTGTCTTCGAAGGCGAGCCATGCCGCGTCGTCGAGTTCCGCCACCACACGCCGGGCAACCTCCGGGCGATGGTCCAGGCGAAGCTCAAGAATATCCGCACCGGATCGAGCTTCGAGCATCGTTTCCGCGCGGCGGATTCCATTGAGCGGGCGTCGATGGAAACGCACGACCTGGAGTTCATGTATCAGGGTGGCGACACGTATCACTTCATGAATACCGAGAACTACGACCAGATCGAGATGGACGAGGAGGCGCTGGGCGATGCCGCTCAGTGGATGCAATCGGGGATGAAGATCCAGGCCGAGTATTACAACGGCAGCCCGATCGGCATTCAGCTACCCAACTCGCTCAATCTGGAGATCGTGGACACGGCGCCCGTAATGAAGACCGCGACAAAAACGGCCTCTACCAAGCCTGCCAAGCTGAGCAACGGTGTGACGATCAACGTTCCCGAGTTCATTGCCCAGGGCGAGCGGGTCCGTGTGAATCCTACCACGGGCGATTATATGGACCGCGCGAAGGACTGACTAGCTCGTTCCCGGATGTCCGTCGCGGTGAGTTGCTGGGTGCGGTTTGCGGGATTAGAATAAAATGCTTGGGTGCGGTGCGCCCGAACATGGTGGCTGTAGCTCAATTGGTTAGAGCACCGGATTGTGGTTCCGGGGGTTGCGGGTTCAATTCCCGTCAGCCACCCCTTGGCGGTCTGACCGCGGGGTTTGGGGGGTGGGGATGCGTGTAGGTCCGTAGCTCAATTGGTAGAGCACCGGTCTCCAAAACCGGGGGTTGCAGGTTCGATTCCTGCCGGGCCTGTATACAGTTCGCGAATTTGCTTGCTGCTCCTCGGCGCCGAACCGTCTCCAGACGTTCGGCGCTTTTTTGCGTGCAGCCCAGCCGGTGAGAGCCTGGAGGATTCTGTGCTCATCTCACTGTCGAAAGGCTACTTGGCGGCGGGGATTCGCGGGTACTTCGTCGATGGACGCGGATCGGTGACGCCGAGTGCGTACTCACGCTTGCGGCTCAAGCGTGACGGAAGGCTGTGAGATGATGTGTACGTCGCGCTGCGGGAACGGGATCGAGATGTGCGCTTCCTGAAGCCCGGTCCAGATTGCGGAGTTGAGCGCAGAAATGTCGACGCGCGATCGCCATGCATCGCGCGTCCACACCGATACCTCGAAGTTCACGGAAGAGTCCCCGAAGCCGGTGAGGAGCACACGCGGTTCTTGCGTCGTGTCACGTGCGGGGAAATCAGTTGCAGCGCTGGTCAGCACACGCGTGACCTCGTTCAGGTCAGCATTGTACGACACTCCTACCGTTGCTCGGATCCGGTAGAGGGCATCGCGCAGGGTGTAGTTGGTAACAGTGTTCTGCACCAGAGTTGAGTTGGGGATGATGAGATCCTCATCGTCACGCGTGCGCGCTATCGTTGCACGCAACCCCATGCGAGTGACGCGGACAAGCCGGTTTTCCACCTGCAGTATGTCGCCCGGCTTGATGGTGCGCTCGGTGAGCAGAATTATTCCGGAGACGAAGTTCTGCGCCACGTTCTGCATCGCGAATCCCAGCGCGACCGCGAAGAACGCGGTTGCCGCGAACAGCGAATTCAGGTTCACGCCGAAGCTCTGTAGCGCAATTCCGAATCCGACGACGATCACGGCGTACTGCACCAGTCGTGCGGTCAGACCGGCGGTTCCGGGATCGGTCACGCCGCGCAGGGCGAATCCACGCTTGGTAGCTCGCTCGGCGAGTCGCGCCACCAACACCGTGACAAGTATTGCCACTCCAAAGAACACGAGCGCCAACAGCGTAACCGGCGTTTTCTGCAGCGTGAACAACGGTGCGTTCAGGAGGTGGTCGATCGTGCTACGCATGTCGTCGTTCATTCGACTTCTCCCGGCGGTCGTGAAGGCGCGCCGAGATTCTCAAGGCTGACGCGGATCGGCGGTACACCCGCGATGTACTACTGCACGACCTCGCACGAAGCCTGCCAGTGCAAGGTCGAACTCCACCCACCCTCGCGCCCGGAAAATTTCCCGTGCCATTTTGAGCGGCTGACGCGGCTTGCCGAGATCGCCCCCTGGAGCTTTGCACCGATGGTAAACATTTGTAGTCTGGACACTGGTGTCGTCGTTGTGTCAGTTTCCTACCTTCGGAGTCCGGTGGATACTTGAGTGGGTCTTTTCTCCGGGCGCCGACGCGCGAAAATATCATCTCCGAGGAACAGAGCTCCGTGACTATCCCGTTCCGTCTGCGTTCAGACTCGCGAAGTCGAGTGCGCAACGCTCTTCATGCCATTGCGGTGCCGTCTTTCCGTGGTGCTACAGCTTCCTTGCTGACGGCAACTCTGCTGCTTGTGCTGCTTGTGCTGCTTGTGCTGCTGGTGCCGCTTCGAGCGTCGCGTGCTCAGGCAAGCGACTCCACGGTCCGAGCAATCGCATGGCAGGAGTATCAACGGCTGGCCCAGAGTTCACCATTCCGTGGAATGCCATGGCGAGCTGATGGCCCAACAAAGATCGGCGCTCGCATTGAAGCCATCGCTGTGCCGCCGGGCGACAATGGCACGATCTACGTCGGTGTCGGGACTGGCAACGTATGGAAGACCATCAACAACGGTCTGACATGGCGTCCGATCTTTGACCACGAGTCTTCGTTCGCGATCGGCGACATAGCGGTGTCCGCGAGCAATCCCAATATCGTGTGGGTCGCAACCGGTGAAGCACAACCTCGCTACACGGGCTACAGCTACCCGGGGACGGGAGTGTTCAAATCGTCAGACGCGGGCGCTACGTGGCACAACATGCGGCTCGGTGAATCACACCACATTGGCAAGGTAATTATCAACCCGCGTAATCCGGATATCGTTTACGTCGGAGCGATGGGCCATCAGTGGTCGAACAACCCGGAGCGCGGTGTTTTCAAGACAACGGACGGGGGCGAACACTGGAGTCACGCGCTGACTATCAATGATTCCACAGGCGTCATCGACATGGCAATGGATCCGGGGAATCCGGACATCCTTTATGCGTGGGCATGGCATATCGAGAGCGGCACAGACGGTGGACTCTTCAAAACGGTTGACGGAGGCGAGCACTGGCGCCACGTAACCAATGGGCTACCGGCCGGCGCACTGGGCAGGGCAGGGATCGACGTGGCACCCAGTGATCCCAACGTCGTTTACGTATTCCTGGACAATCGCGCGAAGCCCGCAGGCACGAAGCATCCGTACATCGGCGGAGAAGTGTACCGCTCTGATGACAAGGGCGAAAGCTGGCATCGCGCCAATACGACCGATCTCTACAGTGTGTTCGGTGAGTACGGTTGGAAATTCGCGGACGTGCGCGTTAGTCCCACAAGTCCCAACGATGTCTTCATTCTCGGCAATCACGGTTTCCATTCGCTGGATGGCGGCCGCACCTGGCGCCGGATTGGCGATCGAATTCTGCGCGTCCACGATACCGATGGTCGGGCGCTCCATCTAGATCAGCACGAGATATGGATCGATCCATTGAATCCCGAACGAATCCTGCTGGGTAATGACGGCGGTTTGTTCGAGTCATACGACGAGGGTGAAAGCTGGTTGCACTTGAATAACATTCCGGTTGCTCAGATGTACTTCGTGTCCACCGACGACCACACACCGTACAACATCTTCGCTGGAACGCAGGACGACGCAGCGATTTATGGGCCGAATAACGCGTCGATAGATGATGCGGTTCCCGACAAGTGGCGAAGCATTTACCTGGATCCGTGGACAGGCGGGGATTCTTTCGTGACCTTCCCCGACCCAACAAACGATCGACTCGTCTATTACGAGCATCAGAATGGTGGAATACGCAGAATGGATCTTGACGGAATTTCGGTCAACTCCTTCGGACCATCGTCAACGGATATTCACCCCCGTCTCGCACCGCGCGATACATCACTGCAGTTCAGTTGGTATACACCATTCTTCGTATCGAAATACGATCCCCAGACGTTATATGCAGCCGGCACGCGCGTCATGAAGACGACTGACCGCGGTGCGACATGGAAGGCGATCAGCCCGAATATTGGCGATCCGGCGGGCGACGACCGCGCAGTTGTCCCAAGCGGCGCCGCAACAATGATTGCGGAATCGCCTCTGATGCGCGGTGTGTTGATAGTTGGCACCGAGGGCGGCAGCCTCTGGCGCACCACAGATGACGGCGCGCATTGGGCTCGGATCGGCTCCAGCTTCCCGCACAAGTGGGTCAGTCGAGTCACACTTTCGTCGCACCGCGCAAATACTGTGTATGTAAGCTTCACCGGCTTCAGAGACGACGACACCCGTCCGTACATTTATGCCTCTGACGATCTTGGGGGTTCGTGGCGGCCGATCTCTGCGGGTCTTCCGATGTATGCGGTCAACACGCTCAAGGAGGATCCTGCAAACGGTGATATCCTTTTTGCCGGTACGGATCTTGGTGCGTACGTGTCGCTTGATCGCGGATCTCACTGGCAGTCACTATCGGCCAGCCTTCCCAGTACGCCGGTGATGGACCTTGCCGTTCAGGCTCGAGAGCACCAGCTCGTACTCGGTAGCTACGGCCGGGGCGCGTGGATTCTGGACCTGATTCCCATCGAAGAGATGGCAGGACGCCTCAAACCGGGAGCCGTGCCGTCCAGGCTTCGCGTGTTCCCGCCAAAGTCAGTTACACTGGACTACTTCCCGTGGGAGACTGTGCCAGGAGATGCGCGGCGCGGCCGACCGACGGTAACGATCTATTTCGAGGTAGCCGACTCGGCGGCAGCCACCATCACGGTGCGCGATTCAGCAGGAACCGTCGTGCGGCAGATGCTGGACGACGCATTCCGCGGGATCAACGGTGTCGTCTGGGACCTCCGGTTGCAGAGACCGAGTGGCGGCGACGAGTTTTACGACGCTCCGTCCGGTGTCTACTCCGTCGAAATACAAGCGAAGGGAGAGAAGGCAACCACGTCCATCCGTCTCATCCCCGCGCCGACCGCGTCAAAGCGCAACGCGGGCCGCGATTGACGAAAGTGCTCTACGCGGTTTCTCGCCCAAGCATGCGTTTGTCCTCGTACAGCTCTCGATCAGCCACAGCGAGCAACGCTTCGAGTGAACGCGGTGCCTCCGGATTGAATCGCGCCATTCCGACAGATGTGGCAAGCAGATAGCCCTTGCCAGCGAGGGTGTTGCGCGCGTTCTGTTGCTCGAGTTCAGTCTGGAGACGTGTAAGCACGCCGTTGGTAGCTTCGCCGCAACTTACTGCGAGCGCGACGAATTCATCGCCGCCCAGCCGGGCAATCACGTCACTATCTCGAAACGTCAGACGGAGCACCTCAGCCATATCGACGAGGGCCTCGTCACCGGCTGCGTGACCCCACGTATCATTGATCGCCTTGAAGTCATTCATGTCGAAATAGAACAAGAAGGATGACTTCATCGAGTGCTCAGCCGATTTGAAGTGCTTCTCCGCGATCGACTCGAAACCACGACGGTTGAACAGTCCCGTTAGATCGTCTACCTCCGACAATGCGCGAAGTTGATCTTCCGCGCGGCGTCGGTCGGTTACGTCGCGAGCAGTGATGGCGACACCGCGGCCGAGCGCCACAATCTGACACGAAAGCCACTTGTCAGCGAGCGGCCCAACCCGCGGCTGCACCTCGGTCTCGGCGGCTTCACCGGTCTCAGCAACCGCGACAAGGCTCTTGAGCAACGCAGCATTCGCCGCGTATGGAAGCAACTCTCCGAAGCTCCGTCCGATCATTCGCGACGCGTCCACGCCAAGTGCTGCACCAGCACGCGCGTTTACTTCGACGATGCGGAAATCAATAATGGCACCATCCGAATTGCGAACAGTGTCGAGCACCGTGAAAATATCCAGACTATTGTCAAGCGCAGTGCGAAAACGGGCCTCTGAATCGCGAACCGCGTCCTGTGCGCGCACGCGGACACTGATGTCGTGGACTATCGAGTGGAACACTCGAGTGCCGCCACTAGCAAAGAGTCCGGCGAATACCTCGACTGTGCGTCGCTCGCCCGATGCGAGACGATGCTCGCGAATCGTCGGCGAGCCATCGCCACCGGAAATGCTTTCGGCGTACGCGATCCACTCTTCATCGGATATGTCGACGATATCCGCGGCGCTCATCGTCTGCATCTCCTCGCGAGTCCAGCCGTAAAAACGCTCGGCTGCCGGATTGACATCAATTATTCGCGCAGTCTCCACGTCTGCCAGGAACTGGATGGAGCCATTACTCTCGAATAGCTGGCGATACCGCGATTCACTCTCGCGCAGTGCTTCCTCGGCCAGCATGCGATCGGTAATATCGCGCATCGCGCCAAGCAGGTTGGTGCACTGCCCACCGTTGTGCATGATCGGCGTCAGGACGGTCTCGAACACAACACGACCGGCGGGCAACAGGATGTCTTCGGAGTATTTAATGGCTTCGCCGACGTCGATCGCTTCCTGGTACTTCTGCAGCACGAAAGCAGCAGCTGCTGGAGGAAGAAAATCCTCCGGGCGGCGACCAACGACGTCGGCCTCACTGAGCCCGGTAACCGCCGAGTAGGAGCGATTAATAGACTCGCACCTGAAAACACCGGCGCCCTCGACCCGCATGAGAAACATGCAATCGTGGGTGCTGTTGAAGATCAGGTTGAGACGTGCCTCGCGCTCCGCTTCTTCAGGAGCTCGAAGAGGGCGTTCGGGACCATCAGTTTTAGACTGCGCAGATTGGTGCTGCGTGGTCATCTATAAAAGGTGCAGCTGTTTATACTGTGGACCCGCGCTTCATGCGCTGGAAGAAGGACGATCAGAAACATGTGGAAGTTACGACGAATCGGCCCATTCTGCCCGCAGTCACGGAGTCGGCTCCCAATTATAGAACCCCTGACCGGACTTTCTGCCCAGTTTTCCGGCAGCGACCAAGTCTCGGAGGACATTGGGAGCCTGATAGGTCTTGTCACCGAAGGAGTCGTAAAGATGGTCGGCCACTGCCAACCGAACATCCAGCCCGACGATGTCCGTGAGCTTCAGCGGTCCTACAGGATGGTTATAGCCGAGCTCCATTGCAGCGTCGATGTCGCTCGCGCTTGCTGCTCCCTGCTAAAGCATACGCATGGCCTCGAGACCCAGAACCCCACCGAGGCGGCGGGGAGTCACCCACCACAATTGCCGTCTTCCCGGCCGATTCCGCAAGCGCGAGTGCTCTGGCTACCGTATCCGCGCTCGTAGATTCGCCGCGCACTATTTCAACGAGCTTCATCGCGGCTACCGGGTTGAAGAAATGCATGCCCACCGCGCGCTCCGGAAACGTGCCGGCGGCCGCGATTGAATTAATCGATAGCGACGATGTGTTCGTCGCAAGCAGAGTATCTGATGACACGCGCTCCGGTACACGTTTGAAGAGCGACTGCTTGAGTGCGAGCACTTCTGGAGCGGCTTCGATCACAATGGCGGCGTTGGCAAGCGCGACATCCAAATCACTCGTGAGTGATAGGTGCGTGAGTGCATCCTGGCGTATGTCCTCGGTCACCTTGCCATGCATGACCCCGGAATCGAGTGCGAGGCCGATGTGCGAGGCCGATGTGCGAGGCCGATGTGCGCGTGTGCACGCTCGAGAGTACCCGTGTCGACGTCGTTGAGGACGACATCATATCCGGCGATCAATGCGACGTAGGCGATCCCATGCCCCATCGTTCCGGCGCCAATAATAGCGACGGTGGTCATGCGCGCTCCACAATCATCGCTATTCCCTGTCCCACGCCAATGCACATCGTTGCAAGTCCGTACCTGGAGCCGCGACGGTGCATCTCGTGCACAAGCGTGGTCATGATTCGGGCGCCGCTTGCGCCGAGAGGGTGCCCGAGCGCGATGGCGCCCCCATTCACATTGACGCGATCGAGCGGCATTTGCAGCTCACGAATGCACGCAAGTGCCTGGGATGCAAAGGCTTCATTGATCTCGATAAGGTCGATTGCATCCATTGCAAGGCCCGCACGTTGTAGAGCGAGCTGTACAGCCGGGACGGGACCGATCCCCATAATCTCCGGTGAAACACCAGCGACGGCGCTCGATATCACCCTTGCGAGCGGCTTGTAGCCGCGTTCCGTTGCGGCGCGCTCACTCATTATGAGAAGCGCCGCGGCTCCGTCATTGATGCCGCTTGATGTGCCCGCCGTTACGGTACCGCCCGTGTTGCTGAATGCCGGGCGCAGTTTTGCGAGGGATTCCACTGTCACATCCCAACGCGGATGCTCGTCACGATCCACGATGATTGGTGGTGCTCCGCGCCGCGGAGCCGGCACCGTGATCAGTTCGTCGTCGAACGTTCCCGACGAAATGGCCTGAACTGCTCGTCGCTGGCTCTCCACGGCGAACTCATCCTGATCTGCTCGTGAGATCCCATACCGCTCCGCGACAACCTCTGCGGTCTGTCCCAACGAGATGGTCCATTCCCTTTGAAGGGCCGGATTGGTAAATCGCCAGCCGATGGTGCTATCGGCCGTTTCGGGGATGGATCGGGCAAACGGCTCGTCGGGCCGAAGCGTAACCCACGGCGCGCGGGTCATGCTCTCAACCCCGCCGGTGATGAAACAGTCGCCCTCACCGGAACGAATCGCATGCACTGCGCTAATTATCGCCTGCAGGCCGGAACCGCAGAGTCGGTTGACCGTCTGACCGGGCACGGTGACCGGCAGGCCGGCGATAAGCAACGCGAGGCGAGCGACGTTCCTGCTGTCCTCACCAGCCTGATTGGTACAGCCAAAAATCACGTCGTCGATTCGGGCCGGATCAAGTTCCGTTCGAACCACCAACGCGCGAATCACGCTTGCAGCCAGGTCGTCTGAACGCACGCGTGCGAGGGCGCCGCGATGACGACCAATCGGCGTCCGCAATGCATCCACGATCACCGCGGCAGGAGCATTGTTCGACGGTGTCATACCGGAACCACGGCCGTAGCTTCGATCTCGACGTCGGCGTCTGACTCGATGAGTCCGTGAACGATCACAACAGACATCGCCGGATAGTGGCGGCCAACGATTTGACGGTATGCCTCGCCAATATCTCCACGTGCGGCCATGTACGCCGCGCGATCGGTGATGAACCAAGTCATGCGCACCAGATGCTCGGGCTGGGCGCCGGCCGCAGCCAGGACAGCGACCACGTTCCTGAGCGCCTGCGCAGCCTGCGAACCAAAATCGGAGCTTTCGATCGCGCAGGTCTCGGGATTCCAGCCTATCTGGCCGGCAACGGATATGATCCGGCCGACGGCGCTGATTCCATTGGAGTAACCCCGCGGCGCCAGCCAGCCTTCTGGCTGGATAACTTTGGTGTTGGTCATGACGCTGTTTCTCGGAGGCGAAAGCGTTGGAGCTTTCCGGTGTCGGTGTGTGGGAGAGCATCCACGAATTCAATCGCTCGCGGATACTTGTATGGCGCTATCTCGCTCTTGACGTGATCCTGAAGACTCTTGACGGTCGGCGGTTCCCCGCGTGCTTCAGTGTGCAGCACGACAAATGCCTTTACGATGTGACCGCGTTCCGGATCCGGTATGCCGATCACGGCGCACTCATGAACCGCAGGGTGAGTGAGAAGAGCATTTTCGACTTCTGGTGCAGCAATATTATATCCTGACGAAACGATCATGTCGTCGCTCCGTGCCTGATACCAGTAGTAACCATCGCTATCCATCCGGTACGCATCGCCGGTAAGGTTCCATCCGTCGCGTACGTACTTGCGCTGACGTTCGACGTCGTCCAGGTATCTACATCCAGTGGGTCCTCTCACTTCGAGAAGACCCACCTCGCCTGCTGCGACCGGTTCGCCGTTCTCGTCGACTATGCGAGCCTGATAGCCCGGAATCGGGCGTCCTGTCGAGCCGGGTCGAACGTCGTCGCCGACCGCGCTTATGAAAATGTGAAGCATCTCGGTGGCGCCGATACCGTCGATAATTGTCACACCGGTTGCCGCTTTCCACGCCTCAAGCGTCGCGACGGGTAGCGTCTCGCCCGCGGAGACGCACTTGCGAAGACTGGACACATCGTGGCCGTCCAGCATTCCAAGCATTGCTCGGTACGCCGTCGGCGCCGTGAAGCAAACCGTCGGACGATGATCCGTAATGGCCTGAATGAGCTGCGGCGGAGATGCCTTCTCCAGCATGAGCGTCGAAGCTCCGAACCGCATCGGAAACAACAGCAATCCTCCCAGTGCATATGTAAATGCGAGGGGCGGAGAGCCGCAGAAGATATCCGATTGATCAGGTTGGAGGACGTTGCGTGCAAAGCAGTCGGTAATGGCCAGCACGTCCCGATGCGTGTGCATCGTTCCCTTGGCTCGGCCAGTAGTCCCGGATGTGAACGCGATCAGCGCGATGTCGTCGGCGCTCGTATCGCGGTTGGCGAAAGTGTCGGGCTTGCCGCGCATCATTGCTTCCAGGCCGTCGGAGGCATCCGTATTGAAATGCACGACTCGCGCATTGACGCGCTCATCGTTGTCAGCGTTGAATAGCATCCCGCGTTCGCAGTCTTCCGCAACGCGTGTGTCAGTCAGTGCGAGCCCTATCTGGGCTTTTTCTGCAGTGTACAGTATTTCTCTCCGGCGCAGGAGCGGCATCGTTGCGACGACCACTGCGCCCGCTTTCAGCACCGCAAACCAGCACGCCGCCAGCATGGGAGTGTTGGGGGCACGCAGAAGGACCCGATTACCGGGCACGATACCCAGATCGTCCACGAGGACGTGCGCGATTCTGTTTGCGGTGCGTAACAGATCCGCATAACTCCAACGCGAGCCTTCGTACAGGAATACCGTGTTGGCGCCGAGCCCGGCTGCGACCGCGTTATCCAGCAGCTCCGCTGCACAGTTCAATCGCGGTGCGTACGTGATATCCGGGATCGATGTAACGTCCATCTCGGGCCAGAGCTCGCGGGGCGGAAGATTGTTGGCACAGAACGCATCGACATGACAGCTTCTCTCAGCCATTTTCCATTCCCTTCGCGGTGCCGGATTGCGATGTTGGAGTCGACTCGGTTCGAAACTGCGCAAGTGTCTGTCCTGCAATCACCAGCTGTTGCACCTCGCTCGTCCCCTCATAAATCCGTAGCGCGCGGACCTCGCGATACAACCGCTCTGCGATGGAACCAGCAACGACGCCGCGCCCGCCAAATATCTGGACTGCATCGTCCGCTGCCCTCTGTGCTGCTTCAGTGGCGAACCACTTGGCCATCGCAGCCTCCCTCGTTACTCGCGGCGCGCCGGTGTCGCTCGTCCATGCGGCGCGGTACACGAGCAGAGCGCTCGCGTCGATGTCGGTCGCCATCCGCGCGAGTTTTGCCTGAGCCAATTGCGTGTCTGCCAGAACGCCAC
>JBDTAZ010000273.1:0-6501 GCA_039924325.1 Gemmatimonadaceae bacterium | reverse complement strand
CCGACATCGTTAGCACGAGGACGTCATTCATCTGGTCGCCCATGTCCTGTGTAAACGCGGCCAATGTTGTCGCGAAATCATCCAGGCGGTTAGCCAACTGGCCTGTTCCGTTCCCCTGATTGACATGCGTATCCCAACCGCCAACGTCAGCGAATGCGACCTCCAAACCTACATTGGATTTTATGAGTTGCGCAATCTGCATTAGCCGCTGTCCAAACTGACTCTTCGGATACACTGCGTTGTTCCGCGGCGCATACTTCTGCGGGTTCGCACTCCGAAGCAGTTTCACCGCATCAAACATTTCCTGGCCAGTGCCGTGCACGAGATCAGCGCTTCCGGTCCGGTACAGAGCTTCCAGTTGCTCGACCTCGCTACCCGTCGCGCGGACCGAGAACTCTCCGAGCGAACTCATCGCGACTGTCTCGGATGGACCTTCGAGTATCCGCGGTGTCTGTGCGGTCATCGCGACAGCGCGGAACGGAACTGCCTCACACTCCTGGCAGGTCCCCTGAACAGCAAGCATCCGGTTGAGCCATCCATCGGATGTGCCCTTCACGTCTGGAGTTCCGGTTTCCATGAAGTCCTGCGCGTCAAAGTGTGACCTCGATGTACTGGGACTTCCAACAGCGTGTATCGGCGCCAGAAGTTTCTGGTCCCACAAAGGTTTCAGCGGCGCCAGCGATGGATGCAGTCCGAAGAATCC
This sequence comes from Gemmatimonadaceae bacterium, assembly GCA_039924325.1. Taxonomy (GTDB): domain Bacteria; phylum Gemmatimonadota; class Gemmatimonadetes; order Gemmatimonadales; family Gemmatimonadaceae; genus Fen-1247. The sequence continues at coordinate 5,798 of JBDTAZ010000273.1, read as the reverse complement.
GTCAAGATCAATCGCGCCAGATGCCTGGCCAGGTCGCGCCACTGCGATGGTTGGGCGCATGTCGTAATACGCCTGCTCTCCATGCGGGACCACGACGTTCAGCCCATCCGCTGCGCCACGTTGAAAGAGACACACCAGAGTCTTTCCCTTGGGCACATTCTTCAATTCCATCCCATACGCCATGCGGCGCAAGAAGCTCGGGCTCAACCCCATTGTAACAAGCGCCAGTGCGCCCGACTTCACAAATATTCTGCGATCCATGATACCTATTCCTCCAGCCTCGTTACCTGCGTTGAAATTCCGGCGAACCAAGTGCGAAACCCACCATCTGTGCCAACCCGTTTAACTGTGGCGTCGGACCAATCATGGGGTTTCTCCCAAGCCCGCGTCCGACACCCTTCAATCCTTGCTGCTTCGCAGCACCTTTGACTCGTTCCGGGACTGCCATCGCCATATCGCCCATCGCGTCATCGCCATCCATTGAAGTTGGCGCCTGGGCTACCTGTTCCGCTGCGCTCGCGGCGAGTGGATGCTCTCCACTCATCAGGATTTTTCGGGTCTGCGGCGACGCAGCACCCTGCAGTATGGCGGCAACGACCGCATCCACCTGTGTAGTGCGCGGTGCGTGTTCCAGGCTGTCGATTCCGGGCAGTTGACGCATGCTCGCGCCTGGCAGCCGATTCGCCGCAACAGCCAGCCCAAAGTTGATACGATTGAGTATCGCTCCGGTGTTCATCCACGCGTCGCCCGTCTCGGGCCAGCCGTTCGGATCGCGATGTCCGAATACGGGTTCGCCGAGGTATGCGATGGCAAGCGCAGTCCGGGGAGTCGAGTCGGGCTGCGCGCCAAGAGCGCGCGCGGCACTGACAACAACCTCGAACGGAGATTTTACCTTGGAGTGATACGCATGCGTTGAGAAGAATTCCGGAGATGTAACGATCGTCTTCACCACCGCACGGATGTCGCCGTCGGTCTTCAGATACGTCGCCGCGGCACGATCAACGAGCGCTGTGGAAGGTGAATCGCTTACGAATCTTCTCGCGAGCTGCTGCGAAATGAAGTGGGCCGTCGCCGGACTCCGTGCGATGATGTCGAGCACGTCCTCGCCGTCAGCTTCGCCCCGTCCTGCGGCAAGACGATGGCCGAGAAATGTCTTTTCGCCAGCGTCGTGCCATTCCGCCCGGAAGATGTATCCGCCGCCCTGGGTGGGCGGGCGAATGCTCCAACCAGTTAGTGCACGCGCAGCTTCGATAACATCCTGCTGCGTGTATCCACCATCCACGCCAAGCGTGTGCAATTCCATGAGCTCGCGGCCGTAGTTCTCGTTCAGCCCAGCCTTTTTCGCCGACGCCGCGCGCTGTTTCAGTTGCTGTGCCTGCTGCTCGTTGAGATTCCTTCGGACGATGATCGTCGCGATATCCGGAACCCGCCTACTACCGCGAGCGACTACCATGCCGCCTCGACCGCCGGCACTTAGTGTGGGCTCGTCGGGATTCGCGCGGCTCTTGTCGTTATCGAGATACTCAAGCATCGCCGGTGAGTGCGCGACAGCGCCGAGCAAATCACGAAATTTGCCGAGTGCATGCTCACGTATCGTGCGATCGTAATCAGCGAGATAGAACGCCTCGACTGGACTCTTCCCGACGAATACGTTGAAGTGATTCTCCCAGAAATCGGTCATCACTTCCTGCAGTTGCCGATTGCTGCCAACCGCTCTTGCCACGCGCGATGATTCAATCTCGGCGACCAGCTGCCCTCGCGATTTGCGGACGTCTTTGAGCGCGGACATGTCCGTAACCCCAGCTGACCCTGCCGCGGTGTCCCGCTTCGCAAGCCTTGACTCACGTTGTGCTTGTACAAATTGGCCGGCGAGATCGGCCTGGTTTTCCTGCAGGAGCGGATAACGGGCCAGCATTTGGTCCATTGCATCGTCATCCAGCCGATCGGGATTCAATTGCTGATCAATCCAGGTATCTACGCCCATCGCGCGAACCTTCTGTACATCGCCAGGACGAGGCCCAAACGCGAGCCGATTCAGCACCTGCAGAACTTGCTGGTCAGCGGTCTGCTCACGGAGTCCGAGCGCACCGTTCGATTGAACTGCGCTCTGCCCGCTCGCAGGTTGCGCGAAGCTGACGGCCGCTCCGAGCGCGAGGCCGACGGCAAAACCCCGCGACCACCGGGGTAGGGAGAAAAATCCAGGATTGCTCACATCTCTTTGACGAGTCGGATCGATCACCGTTAACCGCGCGGTTTCGTACGCTGGACCACTACGTCACTACTTACCCGGGCACGCTATTGCCAGTATCCGCCGATTCGGACGCCATGTCCAGCCTGGTCGACGGCCGATTATCTAGATGTGGATAGCCCGTCCCGAGACGCCGAGCGCGGCTTCCTTCACAGCCTCGGCCAGAGTCGGATGTGGATGCACGGTGATTCCGATGTCATCGCTCGATCCTCTGAACTCCATCGCGAGAACGACTTCCTGGAGCAGATCGGCAGCGTCCACACCAACGATGTGGCATCCAAGAATCTCTTCGGTCTCTGCGTCAGCGACGAATTTCACAAAGCCTTGCGTCTCGGCCATTGTCCGCGCACGACCATTTGCCGAGAACGGGAACTTGCCAGTCTTGTAAGCGCGTCCACTCGCCTTTACTTCGTGTTCGGCGAGACCGCACGTTGCTATTTCCGGGTGAGTGTACACGATCGCCGGCATCGACTTGTAATCCATGTGCACCTTGTGACCCGCAATAATCTCCGCAGCTACAACGCCCTCTTCCTCAGCCTTGTGGGCGAGCAGCTTCCCACCCACTGCGTCACCAATTGCGAAGACATGCGGAATGCTGGTGCGCATTTCGGCATCCACCGTGATCTCGCCGCGCTTGCCTAGCGCCAGCCCGAGCGCCAGCGCATCAATTCCGGTCAGCACAGGTTTACGGCCAACGGCAACCAGCACGTAGTCACCCTCCAGCGTTTCCTTGGTGCCGTCCTTGTCGATGTCCACCAATACCTTGGATCCGTCGCGTCGACCGCCAGTAACTCGCGTCGCCGGCCTTAATTCGAGTCCCTGTTTCCGGAAGATCTTGTCAGCTTCCTTGACCACATCTTCGTCCATTCCAGGAAGGATCGTTGCGGCGAGTTCCACGACCGTAACCTTTGCGCCGAGCCGACGCCAGACCGACCCCAACTCCAATCCGATCACGCCGCCGCCGATCACTATGAGATGCTTTGGCACCTCCGGAATCGACAAAGCTCCAACATTCGAGAGCACGCGCTCCTCGTCGAACTTGAAGAACGGCAACTCGATCGGGATTGAACCGGTCGCGATGATTACATCGCGCGCCTGAAACTGCGTAACCGTTCCGTCGGTCGCCGTCACGTCCACGATGTTGTTGGCCCGCAAGGTGCCGAGCCCCTTCGCCCACGTGATTTTGTTCTTGCGAAAGAGAAACTCGATACCTTTTGTGTTTTGCGCAACCACATCTACTTTGCGCTTCATCATCACGCCGAGGTCGGCTGTGACACCGTCGATCTTTACGCCATGTTCAGCGGCATGATGCTGTGCGAATTCGAGGTGCTCGGTCGATGTGAGCAACGCCTTTGAGGGTATGCATCCGACATTCACGCAAGTCCCGCCCAGCGTCTTGTCCATTTCGACGCAGACAGTGTTGAGCCCGAGCTGAGCGCACCGAATCGCGGCCACATAGCCGCCCGGTCCACCGCCGATGATTATGACGTCGCAGTTGTTCATTATTTAGCAATTAGCGCAGCATATCTCGGCGAAATTTGCCGAGCAGGCGCGTCCGTTGTTAGAATTTGGAAAAATGCCTCGGCACTCGCGCAGACAGCCAGCGACCCCAGTCGTTCGTCGGAAAGGAAGCCAGCGTCCACACAATTGCGAAGATGCGCAATGAGCGGTTGGTAGAAGCCGTCCACATCCATCAGTGCAATCGGTTTTGCGTGTATTCCGATCTGCGCCCAGGTAAACGCCTCGAAAAACTCATCGAGCGTGCCAATACCGCCGGGAAGAACGGCAATGGCGTTGGAAAGGTCAAGCATGCGCGCCTTTCTCTCGTGCATCGTATCGACGATATGCAAATCACTCAAATGTGGATGCGCGATTTCGCGATGACCGAGCGAGCGGGGAAGCACACCAATCACCTCGCCACCGGCCGCAATCGCGGCATCGGCCAATACGCCCATCAGGCCCCTGGAGGCACCGCCGTAGACGATACCGATCCCTCGGCGAGCGAGACCTTCGCCTAGTTCCCGCGCCACCTCCGCAAAACGCGGCGACTCTCCCGCGTTCGCGCCGCAGTAGACCGCTACTCGCATCCGCAACTCACAACACCGTTCACTTCGGATTGATAAAAGCAGTGGATCGCGCTGCCTGGTGTTTCTCGTTCGAACTCAGCCCGAATGGATTCCACTTCCACAAAATCACTCGATCAGCATCACTGCCGGATCTTCCATCAATTCTTTCACGCGCACGAGGAATAACACGGCGGCCTGGCCGTCAATGATCCGATGATCGTAGGAGAGCGCGATGTACATCATGGGCCGAATCTCGACCTTTCCGTCGATTGCTACGGGTCTATCCTGGATCTTGTGCAGCCCGAGAATCGCCACCTGCGGATAGTTGATGATCGGTGTCGATACCAGCGATCCAAATACTCCGCCGTTCGTGATAGTGAATGAACCGCCGGTCAAGTCGTCCATCGTCAGTTTGACGTCACGCGCCTTCTTGGCGACGGCCGTTATGTCACGCGAGATCTCAAGCATTCCCTTGCGATCGGCGTCCTTGATGTTCGGTACGACCAGGCCCTGCTCTGATGCGACGGCAATGCCCATATTGACGTAATTCTTGTAGACTATCTCGTCGCCGTCCAGCTGCGCGTTCACAACAGGATAGTCGCGTAATGCCTGACATGCAGCGCGGACGAAGAACGGCATGAATGAAAGCCGCACGCCGTGTTCCATTTCCACACGTTCCTTCACGCGGGCCCTAAGCGCCGTAACCGCGCTCATGTCGATCTCGTTGAACGTCGTCAGATGCGCCGTAGCGAGATGCGATTGAAGCAGATTCACCGCAATGCGTTTACGGCGAGTTGAAAGCTTCTCGCGTGTTTCCCTTTCACCGGCCTGCGCCGCAACCGGCGCGGCGCGCAACGCTGGCGGGCCACTCTTTGCCGCGGCTGGCGGCGCTGCGGCCTCTGGCGTGGGCTTCGTAGTCGGCGGTGCTGCTGCGGCCATGACGTCGGGCTTGCTGACGACGCCGCCTCGCCCAGTTCCCTGAACCGAGCCGATATCCACTCCCCGCTCATCCGCCACCCTCCGAGCCGCTGGCGCTGACTTTTGCGCCGCGCTGGTCGCAGACACGGTCGGAGCCGCAACTGCTGATGCTGCCGCGGTCGCTGGAACCGCTGGCGGAGCAGAGGTAGAAGCTGTAGCCGGAGCTGTAGCCGGAGCTGTAGCTGGTGCGCTTGTTGTTGCCGTCTCGTCGATCTCGCCCAGAACGTCGTCCACGTGGACGACATCTCCCTCCTTTACTGACTGTTTGGTCAGGACACCGGCGCGCAGCGCCGGCACCTCAACGGTGATCTTGTCGGTATCGAGTTCGAGAACGGTATCGCCAGCAATCACCGAGTCACCCTGATTCTTGACCCAGCGTGATACCGTCGCCTCGACTATGGACTCTCCAAGGGGGGGAACTTTCAACGAAATCATTTCTAGTATCTTGATGTTTGTTTTCTAAATATATCCCTTCACGGAGAGCATTACGGAGAGATTCTGCGCGC
>JBDTAZ010000272.1:0-4716 GCA_039924325.1 Gemmatimonadaceae bacterium | reverse complement strand
GCCCATCAATCAAGGCTCGGCTGCGGACGCACTGCGCTTGATCCGGACTCGTTGCTGAGGCATTAGCGGCGGCAACGTCAAATGTTTACGGCGGTGAAATCCGCCAATCGTCCGGATCGTCGCACTCGAGCCCAAAGTCGCGCGTCCGACGGCGCAAGATGCACCGAAATCAGTACTTGAGTCCGCCGGCCTCTGCGAATTCGCGCATCATTTTTTCCTGCTCTTCAGTGAGTTTTTCCGGAGTTGCGATCGTCACTTCGACGATCATGTCGCCCTTCGCATCGCCCTTCTGCACTCCCTGACCTCGAACGCGAAAGCGTTTCCCACTCGGCGTTCCCGGCGGAATTTTAATTGCGACTTTCTTTTCGTCGATCGTGCGCACGCTGATTTTGGAACCAAGTGTTGCCTGCGCGATGTTAAGCGGCACCATCGCAATGAGATCCAATCCTTCGCGTGAATAAAAACGATCCTTGCCGACAACAAATTCGACGATAAGATCGCCGGCTACCCCACCGTTCGCGCCGCGGCCACCCTGACCTTTGAGGCGGACCTTCGTACCGTTGTCGGAGCCCGATGGAACGGTGATCATCACCTTCTTCCGTGTCCGGACTTCCCCGCTTCCGTTGCACGTGGGGCACGGCTGCGATGGTACCTGTCCGCGGCCAAGACAGACCGGGCAGGGTCGATTGACAGCGAAGCTACCCTGGCCAAACGAGACGGTCCCGCGACCGGTGCACTCGGGACAGATCTTCATCGATGCACCCGGCGCGGCTCCGCTGCCGTGACAGGTCTGGCATTCCTCAGTTACCTCTAGGGTAACGGGCATCTTGCCGCCGGTCACGGCCGTCCGGAATGGGATCTCGACTCGCGTCTCGACGCTCTGTCCGCGCTCAGGTGCGCGGCCGCGTCCAGGTCCTGCGCCTGCTGCTCTGCCCGATTGATTGAATATCGAGCTGAAGAGGTCGCCCAATCCGCCGAGGCCACCGATATCGACGTTGCTGAAGTCGAAACCAGCCGCTCCCGGTCCGGCACCTGGCCGGCCGGCTCCGAACCCGCCGCCCGCACCCCGCGCCCCGCTGAATCCCTCGAAGGCACCCAAGCGGCGCATTTCGTCATACTGTTTGCGCTTCTCCACATCGCTCAGAACGTTGTTCGCTTCCGAGATTTCCTTGAACTTCTCGGCGGCCTTGGGATCGTTGGCGTTTGCATCAGGGTGGTACTTCTTCGCCAGCTTCCGGTACGTCTTCTTTATCTCATCCGGCGACGCGCTCGATGGAACGCCGAGTACGCTGTAGAAATCCTTCGTCTGCGCCACTGGCTTACTGGTATTGCTTGACGACTACGCGCGCAGGCCTGAGCAACTGGCCGTTCAGCATGTAGCCGCGCTGATATACCTGTCCTACCATGTGGTCCTCATCCGGCGTTTCGGCCACCTGCGTCGTAACTGCCTCGTGCAAATTAGGATCGAAAGGCAGTGCAACCGGGTCGATCACCTCGACGCCGACTGCCGTGAGCGCCTTGAGTACGTTCTTTTCGACCATTTCGACACCCGTCACCAGTGCCGCACAATCGGTCGTCGCAGGGTCGAAATGCGCGAACCGCGTAAGATCATCGAGCGAGTCTAGAAGTGACTTTATGAGGTCACCCTGCCCGCGTGCGCGGGCCTGCTGTGCTTCCTTCGCGGTTCGCTTGCGGTAGTTGTCGAATTCGGCGGCGAGCCGCACGTAACGCTCGCGCTGCGCCTCGAGCGCACCGATTTCTTCCGAGTTGGTGGCCGCGTTGGCGGCCGTGCCGTCCAACGGACCGGCCGCCTCGGACCCCTGAAGGTCAAGGGCGTCTATGTTATCGTCCTGAGGAGTTTCGTTTTGCATTTCAGATGGCGGGCGGTTTGGGCGGTTCGAGTACAATACGACGTATCATATCCAGTGCCGCCTGTGCGGCGCGGTAGCGGATTTCGTCGCGATTACCCGCGAAGTGGAAAATTCGTGCCTTTGCGTACGGAGTGATAGGGGGTAATCCGTCTGGCCGGGGTATAGGCGGACGCCCCTCTGATACATCCACAGCCACCCAAACTGTTCCCACGGGCTTCTCATCCGTGCCGCCGTCGGGACCTGCGACACCAGTGATCGAGACGGCAATCTCCGTTCCGAGCCGCACGCGAATGCCCTTCGCCATCTGCAGTGCGACTGGCTCGCTCACCGCGCCGTGCTCGTCGAGATCGGAATCCAGCACGCCGAGCAGTTGGCGCTTCACACGATTGTCGTACGCAATCAGGCCGCCGTGAAATACGTCGCTCGCTCCCGGAACATCCGTGAGTTGCGAACCTAGCATCCCACCTGTGCAGCTTTCCGCGACCGCGATGCGCATGCCAGCCTTGCGGCATTCATCGAGAACAACTGCCGCGAGGGTAATTCCGTTTTCACCGTAAGCTGCATCTCCCAATTGTTCACGGAGAATCCTTACGCCCTCAGCAAGCGCGGCATCGGCTTCGAGCGACGCAAGGCCGCGCGAAGTGAGGCGTAGATCAACGCCGGAAACTCCAGGCAGAAACGCGAGCGTCAGACCATTGAATCCCCTGCCCAGTTCTCCAAGCTTATCCGCAATTGTTGACTCACCAACTCCTGTAGTGCGCAGCGTTGACGACCGAATGACAGCGCCATTTCCTGCTAGCGCGGAAATTCTCGGACGCAGCGATTCGGTGAACATTGAGCGGACTTCGCGCGGAACCCCTGGCAGCGTCGCAACCCATCGACCGGCTTCGTCGGTAAGCAGCACACCCGGCGCAGAGCCGATGGGATTCGCGACTATCTCCGCACCACTCGGGATCATCGCCTGCTTGTAATTGCTCTCTGGCATCGGACCCTTGCGGCGGAACGTCAGCCAACGGTGCTCGAGCCACCGTGCAATTCCTTCGTCGCGCGACATGGTGCGACCGAAAAGTTTCGCGAGTGCCTCGACCGTCATGTCGTCCGCCGTGGGCCCGAGTCCGCCGGTAGTGATAACGACACCAGTGCGTTCGAGCGCCTCTCGAACTGTGGTCATGATTACGGCGATATCGTCGCCGCACGTCGTGTGACGCACCACCGTGATACCGAGGCTCGCCAGTTCGCGGCCAAGGAAGCTTGTATTTGTGTCCACGGTGAAGCCAAGTAGAAGCTCATCACCTATTGTTACAATTTCGACGTTCAAGTAGCGGACCGGAAATCGTCAGGGTGTTGTGCCGCGCGTGGTCGGCCTGTCTGTCAGTGTGCCTGGCTCGCAAACACGCTACCGTACTGGCGAACGTACAGCCAAACAGAGTACAGTGTGAGAACTACCGCGGTCACCATTGCGAGTGCGCCGACTGTGCCGTTGAAGAGTTCGAACGCGTGCCAGCCTGAGGAATCCCAGTTATGCCGGGAAGCAAAGGTCCGCGCGAAGAACCAGAAGAATGCACTACCGACCCAGAGAGACTGGAACGCAGTCTTCCACTTGGCCGGTCCAATTGCAGAGATCACTCGGCCGCGACGCGCAGCCGCCTGGCGGAAGATCATCATGAACAGTTCGCGGCTCACGATGATGAGAACCACCCACCACGGGAGAGGAACGGATCCGATGGGAGTCAGGAACGCGAACTGCGACGCCTCGCCGCTTCGATCGAGCAGCGGCGCCATCCAGTTGGCGCGGCCCGCCATGAGAATGCTCATCGGAATGAGTGTGGCGAAGAGCAGAAGCTTGTCAGCTAGCGGATCGAGCAGGCGGCCGGTATCCGTGACGCTGTTCCGGCTTCGGGCGAGGTGACCATCCACATAGTCCGTCGCGGCCGCGATTACATAGAGAGTGAACGCCGTAAACCGGACGGAAGTTGAGGGAATGAACGGGAGGACCCCAATCAAGGGAGCCGCCGCGATCCGTCCAACTGTTATGGCGTTCGGAAGATTCATTTGCCTTATGCTAACGACTTCAATACCGATTTGCTCACGGCCTTAAGTGTATCAAATACTCCATCACCCTGGACCGATACAGCCTCGAAATATGGAGCGCGCCCGACCCACTCTCCGGTGGCGATTTGCTCCGTCAGGTTCTCATTAGAATGATAAGGGTCTGGCGTGAGGATTTGTCGTGCCGGATCCTCGATTTCCCACCCCGGATTCAGGCTCTCCTGGAGTTGCTGAAGCGGCGCAGCGTTCGAAAGGTCTCGTTTGTTGTACTGGATGACGAACGGCATCTTGGTCAGATCATAGCCATATTCGGCCATGTTATCGTACAGATTCTGCATCGATTCGAGGTTGGCCTCCGTTCGATCGAGCTGAGAATCCGCGACGAAAACAACGCCATCCACATTCTTGAGAATCAGCTTGCGGCTTGCGTTGTAGTACACCTGCCCTGGCACGGTGTAGAGATGAAAGCGTGTCTTGAAGCCGCGAATTGTCCCGAGGTCAACCGGCAGGAAGTCGAAGAAAAGCGTTCGCTCCGTCTCGGTGGCGAGCGAAATTAGTTTGCCGCGAGTGTCCGGCTTGACCTTGCCGTAGATGAACTCGAGGTTTGTGGTCTTCCCGCCCAATCCCGGACCGTAATACACGATCTTGCAGTTGATCTCGCGGGACGCATAGTTGATCATCGACATGGCGCGTTACCAGTTGAAGAGCTCGTCGATTTCCGAGTCTGCTCCATGTAGCAGATTCGGGCGCGACGGTCCTTCTGTGCGGCCACGTGAGAAGATCGCGTCAATAACCA
>JBDTAZ010000271.1:0-5551 GCA_039924325.1 Gemmatimonadaceae bacterium | reverse complement strand
AAGGTGTGAAGGACACGGTCAGCAAGGAGCGGCTCCGCGGCATTCGCATATTCGACATCTCCAACATGTCAGCGCCCAAGTATGTCGCCAACGTTCAGACATGCCGTGGCTCTCATACACACACGCTCCTGGTCGATCCGAAGGACAAGGCGAATGTATATGTGTACGTCTCCGGGTCAGCCGGCGTGCGCTCGCCGAGCGAGCTCCCAGGCTGCGTGAAGGACGCTCCAGATGCGAATCCAAATTCGGCGCTCTTCCGCATCGAAGTGATCAAGGTCCCGCTCGCACATCCGGAAAACGCGGCGATCGTCAGCTCGCCACGTATCTTCAACAACCTTGTCGCACCTCCAACGCATGGTACTTCAGCGGCCGATGTGGCTGAGATGGATGCGGCGCGCGCGAAGGGTGCGTTCATTGTAAATGTGATGGGCGAGCAGATGGTTCTCCCAAATACTTTTGCAGATCACATGCTGGACAGCCTTGTGAAGGCACGGAACGGAACCGGTGCCGCGACTGCTGCAGATAGCGCCACATTGCGTGAGGCGCTTCCGATAATGCTCGCGAAAATGTTTGGTGCTCCTTCTGGTTCCAAGGGTCCGCGCCCAGGCCCAACGCAGTGTCACGACATCACGGTATATCCTGCCATCGGTTACGCGGGTGGCGCCTGTGAGGGCTACGGACTCCTGCTCGACATTCACGATCCTGCGCATCCAGTACGCATCGACGCGGTATCGGATTCGAACTTCTCCTATTGGCACTCGGCCACATTCAACAACGACGGCACGAAGGTGCTCTTCTCCGATGAATGGGGTGGTGGTGGCCAGGCAAAGTGCAGAGCGACGGACCCTCGTGATTGGGGTGCGGACGCAATCTTCACGCTCTCTGACAAGAAGATGCACTTCCAGGGCTATTACAAACTTCCAGTTGCACAGACATCGCTTGAGAATTGCGTTGCGCACAACGGATCGCTTATTCCGATCCCGGGTCGCGACGTCATGGTGCAGTCGTGGTATCAGGGCGGTGTATCCGTATTCGACTGGACAGATCCGAAGGACGCGCACGAAATCGCATTCTTCGATCGCGGGCCAATGGACGCCACCAGAATGGTCACCGGTGGTACGTGGTCGGCTTACTGGTACAACGGCGTGATCGTTAGTTCTGAAATCGGCCGCGGGCTCGATGTCTTCGAGCTGCAGCCGAGCCAGTATCTGTCGCAGAACGAGCTCGACGCAGCGAAGACTGTGAAGTATGACTATCTCAATGTGCAGGGGCAACCGAAGATTGTATGGCCAGCCAGCTTTGCGCTCGCACGTGCGTATGTTGATCAGCTGGAACGCTCGAGCGGCTTGACAGCAGACAAGATCTCCAGCGCCCGCTCAAGTCTCACGAGTGCGGAGAGCGCAACCGGTGCGCAACGCCGGACTGCTCTCGCAAAGCTGGCAACTCAGTTGAAAGGTGATGCGAGCGCTTCTTCCGACGCATCCAAGGTGAACATGCTCGCTGGCGCGGTCAGCCAGCTTGCGACCGCTTCACGCTGATTACAATACGAGAGCACTAACCTTCGGTGCCGACGGTTGCGCAGCCATGCGCAATCGTCGGCACCGAATCATTCAACCCCTTACAAAAGGCCGATTCAATGAATCGCAATTTTGGCTACGCCGCGGCGGCGGCAGTCTTTCTCGCTTCCTTCGCGACCGTCGCTCATTCGCAGGAAGAGTCGCGTAGCGTCGCCGGGGGCGGTATTTCAATTCCCGGCTGGACTGGCAAGATCGACGCAAGCGCCGCCAAGCGCGGCTCGACGATCAAGGACGCGAAACTGTCGAAAGATGGCGCGGCTCTTCATGTCACCACGGGACCAGCGGTCGCGTATTGGAACCCTTCCGATAAGGCGAGTGGCGATTACACGGTGAGCGCCACTTTCACCGAACCGAAGTACATGTCGCTCAACGACCATCCGCATCCGTACGGTGTGTTCATCGGCGGCAATGACATGGGTACCGATCAGCAGACGTATCTGTACTGCGCAGCATACGGTAACGGCAGTTTCATCGTACGTGGATTCGGACCAAATGCATTTCAAATGAATGGTCGTGAGGGCGCTTCCAATGCCGCCGTCCACAAGGCGCCAGGCAAGGATCAGCCGGTAACGCAGATGATCGCGATGTCGGTGAAGGGAGACAAGGTCTCCTGCTCCATCAATGGAACGGAAGTCGCCAGCTACCCAAAGTCTGAGATTGTCGGCTCAGGCAAGCTCAAATCCACAGATGGTGTTTACGGCATTCGCTTCGCGCATAACACCGAAGGCATGGTCACCGATCTCAAGGTGACGAAGTAGTCAGCCGCAACTTGTGCGACTACACGCTACGTTGTGCAGTCGCATAAGTTCTGTCCCTGTAGTCGATCGAGCATTCCAATAGCATTGCCACGGAGACTATGATGAAGTCCGCGACATCGAGTACCAGTTCAGCTGGCGAAGTTGTGTTGCTGGTCGGTACACTGAAGGGTGCGTTTCTTGTCTGGTCCGACGCATCACGACGCGAATGGCGAATCGACGGGCCACACTTCCCGGGCGAGTCTGTTTACGCGCTGGCGATGGATCAGCGTAGCGGCCGGCAGCGCACACTCGCAGCAACGCGCAGCTTTCACTGGGGAAGTGTGCTGCGATCCAGCGACGACTTCGGAAAGACCTGGACTGAACCCGACAGTCACAACGTAAAGTTTCCCGAAGGGCTCGACGCGTCTCTCGTTCAGATCTGGCAGATACTCCCCGGTCGAGAGTCGGAACCGGATGTTATCTACGCCGGAGTCGAACCGGCTGCGCTCTTCGAATCGCGTGACACCGGCAAAAGCTGGAATCTCGTCCGCGGCCTTTACGACAATCCTGACCGGCCAAGATGGCAACCCGGCGGCGGTGGTCTGTGTCTCCACACAATTGTCATCGACCCGAGCGATCCAAAGCGCATGGGCATCGCGGTATCGAGCGCGGGTTTCTATCGCACCGACGATGGCGGCGAGAACTGGCGCGCTCGCAACGTGGGCGTCCGCGCCCAATTCCTTCCCGACAAGTATCCGGAGTTCGGGCAGTGCGTACACAAGGTCGTGAATCATCCCGCACGCCCGGAGCGCCTGTTTCTCCAGAATCACTGGGGCCTGTATCGCAGCGATGACTGGGGAGATTCATGGACAGATATCGCCAACGGCGTTCCGTCCGATTTCGGTTTTGCCATGCAGATGCATCCACACGATCCCGAGACCGTGTACATCGTCCCCATAGAATCCGACCAATTCCGCTGCGTTCCCGAAGCAAAGCTGCGCGTCTACCGCACCAGCAACGCCGGCGCATCGTGGGAGCCTCTCACCAATGGGCTTCCGCAGAAGGACGCCTACGAAACCATTCTGCGCGATGCGCTGACCGCAGACTCGTTTGACTCGGCCGGAGTGTATTTCGGCACTCGCAGTGGCAAGTTGTTCGGTTCGTCCGACAACGGTGACAACTGGATGGAGATCGCTGGCGGACTTCCGTCGATAGTCTGCGTCAAGAGCGCGGTAGTCGCTCCACAAACGAACTGAAGGCGGGCTGTACCGTGTCGATCACCGTTGAGATACCGTCTCCACTCAGATTGCACTCTGCGGGCCATCCCACAGTTACCATCGATACAACTCGACATCCGTGCACATCGGTCCGCGACCTGCTTGCCATCATGGCAGACGAATACCCGCGTATCGTCGATAGTGTGATGACCGAGCAGCAAGAGCTCCGGCCTCACGTAAACGTTTTCGTCGATAACGAGAACACTCGCTACACTCAGGGACTCGATACCCCCACGCCGAACGACAGCACCGTAACTATCCTCGCTGCCATCAGCGGGGGCTAGCAGCTCCGACTGCTTACGGCTCGTGCGGTCTGGCCGTAGCTTCAGTCGTAGTTTGAGTCGTTGCCTTGGTGCTGAACCTTGCGCACGACGTTACGGGAGATCCAATGAGGATGTCGTCCCTCGTCGCCACCTTCGCGGTCGCGGCCACCATCTGCACAACAATCGCCGCCGCACAATCACGCATTCCCGTGCAGGCCGGCTACGTGGCCTACGGCATCGGAAAGTGGGATACTGACAGCCTTGGCAATCATCGAGTCGTCGTTCATGTCGATGCAATGCAGAACGGCGATCTGGCCGCGGTGCGCGTGCACATCCCATGGCGCCGCAGAGACGAAGATCCACAGAACAAGAACATAATCGTACTTAACGCGCAGACCGGTGGGCGAATTACGAATGTTGCGCGGATTGATATCTCCCGCGAATTCGGCGATATCGCCTTCCAGCCCACAGCGCCCGGCGATTATTACGTGTATTTCATGCCGTTTCGCAGAACCAACAAATCAGCCAATTATCCGAAGATCGTGTATCAGTCCCCGGACAGCACCGCGGATGCTGCGTGGTTGATACGCGAGCATCTCTCGAGCGCGGAACTGGCAAGTGGCGCGTGGCGCGCGCTCCCGGTTGCGCACGTCGCCGCTTATCAGGCCGGCGACTCCCTCGATGCTTTTACTCCGATGGAGATCATCGCGACACATCGCGAAACTGAAGCACTCCTCGCGCAGAACGCGAACGCTGCGTATCTCGTCTTTCCAGAGAATCGCGCCAACTCGATCCGAATGGCAACAGACATTCCGAAGCGGTGGATTGATGCCGGTGCCGACGCGCCCTTCAAGGGCGTTGCCGACCGCGGAGAGTTTTATGTGTTCCAGATCGGCGTATTCGCCACGCGTCAGAACCTGGCGAACGTACGCACCGTCTTCAGCAACTTGCGATCTGCGAACGGCAGCGAGATCTCGGCGTCCCGCATCCAGTGTTTCAACACCGGTGGCATCAACTGGCTCGGCAAACCATTCACTCATGTTGTTGCAGTAGCACAGGGTCACGTGCAGCCCCTCTGGATTGGCGTCGATCTTTCTTCATCGACGCCGCAGGGAGACTACATCGGTACTGTGACGGTTACACCGGACAACGCACCTCCCACAGAGGTTCGAGTTACACTGCACGTCACATCGACCGTAGTTCCCGTGCATGGCGACGACGATCTCTCGCGTCTCTCCCGACTTCGCTGGCTCAACTCTCGACTCGCAGAAGACAACAGTATCGTACCGCCGTTCACTCCGGTCGTACGCCGAGGAGATACAGTTTCCGTGCTGGGTCGGAGTGTGATCGTCGGCCAGACCGGCTTCCCTAGTCACATCCTGAGCCGGTTCACCGATGGCAACACACGAATCGGCACGTCGGCTCACGACATAATCACGGCGCCCGTCGCGATCGTGGTCGATGCCGGAACGTCTCCAATCATCTGGCACACACGCAAGCCGCAATTTGTTGCGCAAGCCCCCGGTGCAATGGAGTGGAGTACCGTCAATAATTCCACCAACGGACTCTTGATGAAGGTTCACGCCCGACTTGAATTCGACGGCAATATCGAATATCAGGTTGCGTTGAGCTCAACAAGCTCGATACCCGTCCGCGATATCCGAATCGAAGTGCCATACGCAGCAGACGCGTCGCTC
>JBDTAZ010000270.1:0-5275 GCA_039924325.1 Gemmatimonadaceae bacterium | reverse complement strand
GCAGCAAGCCAATCGTGCGAAGGTGATGACCCCACGCGGATCCCTGCGACATGTCGTACTGCAACGGTGCCCACAGCTGCGCATCCGGTGCGACGACGTTGGCGAAACCTTGTGGCATGACGCCGATAACGACGTAAGGGTCGGCGTCCAGAGTGATGCTGCGGCCGATGATCGCTGGATTCCCGCCTAGCTGACGCCAGAACGCGTTGCTGATTACGGCGACCTTCGGGCCCCCCATCCTATCGTCGGATGCTCGAATATCGCGTCCGATTGCCGGAGTGACGCCGAGGATCCGAAAGTACTCCGAGCTGACCCGTTGGCCAGTCAGCCGTTCCGGTTGCTGCCTTCCCGTGTGTGTCGGTTGCCAGGGTTTGAACACCGCCATGGCGTCGAAGGAATGAGTGCGCGGCGCAAGATGGTGGAACATGCCGAACGTGCCCGCGTAGCTGGAACCATCCTTGTTCATTTCCAGAATCGATGCGATCCGGTGCGCGTTGGGATATGGCAGCGGTTGGAACAGGACCGAATCTACGACGCTGAATATCGCCGTCGTTGCTCCGACGCCGAGTGCGAGTGTCAGTACGGTGACAAGTGTGAAGCCGGGGCTGGCACGCAGGCGGCGAAGGGCATAACGAAGATCGGTGAGCGTCGTTTCAATCAGGTTTTCCCAGCCGTACGCGCGAACCTGTTCCTCGACATTGGTCACGCCTCCGAGTTCCATTCGTGCGGCACGTAGCGCATCCGAGGAGGACATCCCGCGCGCGGCGTGATCAGCGCGTGCGTGTTCCAGATAGTCGGCTACCTCATCCGATACGTCGCGATTGCTGCCGGTGCGATTGGTGAGTGATCGCAATCCATGGATCAACTGACGCCACGCGGACACGGATCAGCCCTCTGCCTTGAGCAGCCTCGCGACCGCAGATGCTCGGCGCGTCCAATCTTCCGTCTCGGCGCCAAGCTGCTTGTGGCCGGCACGAGTGAGGGAATAGAATTTTGCGCGCCGCGAATTTTCGGTCTGTTTCCACTCTGCGTCGAGTGCACCGCTTCGTTCGAGGCGCTGGAGCGCGGTAAGGAGCGAGCCGGGATTGACCTTGAAGGTCCCGCGCGAGATCTGCTCGATGCGGCGCGCGATTCCGTACCCGTGCAAGGGCTGGAGGCTCAGCGTCTTGAGGATCAGCATGTCGAGCGTACCCTGGATGACGTCGGTATTTGAATCCTGCATGAGATCGCGGGTCAGGCGTTGGGAATCGGACGGCTTATGGGGGAATAAGCATGAGGTATGGGTTGATTGTCAAGATGTGGCCGTCATGACATGCGATTGACTCTTATCTGACTTGGCTGTTTCGCGTGAAAGCGTCAATCATCCTGTGAATCGTGGATCCACTCCCCAGCCACCAGTCTGGTGTGCGTTCGCAGCGACCCGTACCTTGGGGGCATGAGCGCGGACAACGAGTCAGACCCGGCATTCGAGCCCCTGTCGAAATACCGCGAGTATCCTGAAGCGGAGATGGATGCTCGCGCAGCCGAGTTTGCAGCAGAGATGCAACGCCGGCGGACTACGCGCCACTTTAGCGATCGTCCCGTGCAGCGTTCGGTGATCGAGCACTGTATTCTGACTGCCGGCACGGCGCCTAGCGGAGCTCACCAGCAGCCGTGGCACTTCGTGGTGATCTCGGATCCGGCGGTCAAACGGCAAATTCGGGAAGCCGCAGAAGTGGCCGAACGCGAATTTTACGACAGCGCACCGGCGGAATGGCTAGCGGCGCTGGCTCCTCTTGGCACGGATGCCGTAAAGGCGTATCTCGAGACAGCGCCGTATCTCATTGCCGTGTTCGCGCAGCGCTACGGCGTCTCGAGTGATGGCGCGCGGCACACTCACTACTACGTCAATGAGTCTGTCGGAATCGCGACCGGGTTTCTTCTGGCTGCGTTGCACCACGCGGGATTGGCGGCGCTCACGCACACGCCCAACCCGATGAACTTTCTATCCAAGTTGCTCGGCAGACCCGCAAACGAAAAGCCGGTGATGCTTGTTGTTACGGGCTATCCGGCCGAGGATGCGCGCGTTCCGAAACTGTTGCGAAAGTCGCTCGACGAGATCGCGAGCTTTCGCTAACCCAGTTCGGATTAACATTGAGCTCAGATGGTCAACGCTTCCCGAGGTGAAAAATGCAAATTCTCTTTGTGATGGTGCTCACGTTTATCTGGCCAGCGATCGCCGTCGCGGCGATTGGAGTCGGGGCGTACTACGCGCATCGGTTTACCCAGACCGTTGAACGGCAAGGCGAGAACCGCAGGGCACTGGCCGCGGTTGAAGACCGAATCAAAGAGCTGGAGTCAGCCCTGGATGAGTCCCGCCAAAGCATAGAACGAATTGAGGCGCGTGAAGAGTTTACTACGCGGCTTCTGGGCGAGCGGGTGCGCGCTCAGCTATGACGACATTGCTGCAGCTGATGATGAAGCGGGACAACTTTCACGGGCGCTGCTTAATCGGAGCTTGAGTTGGGAGCGTTTAGCTGCCGCGTCGAGAGATCGACGCGGCAGCTAAATCTTCTTCGTCTACTCCTCGGCCATGAACGGGTAACGGAAATCATGCGGCGGTGAAAACGTCTCCTTCACCGACCGCGCCGAAACCCAGCGCACGAGATTCAACTGCGATCCCGCCTTGTCGTTCGTGCCGGATCCACGTGCACCGCCAAACGGCTGCTGACCAACCACTGCACCGGTCGGCTTGTCGTTGATGTAGAAGTTTCCCGCGCTGTCACGCAGAAGAGTCATCGCGGTACGCACTGCCGATCTGTCCTGCGAGAAGATTGCGCCCGTGAGCGCGTACGGTGACGTGCTGTCCACCGTGCGCAGCATCGATTCAAAATCGCTGTCGCGATATACGTGCGCGGTTACTACCGGTCCAAATATCTCCTCGCACAGCAGCTTGTACGACGGGTCGCGCGTTTCAACTAGCGTCGGCTCGATGAAATATCCCTCGTCGCCCTTTGCGACTCCGCCCTGCACAATCGTCGCGTTGGCTCGGCCGTGCTCCACGTAATCGCTGATCTTCTTGAATGCACGCTTGTCGATGACTGCACTCATGAAGTTCCGAAAGTCGGTCGGATCGCCCATGCGAAGTTGCTGCATGATGCCGACGACTCGTTCCTTGACTTGCGGCCAGATACTCTCGGGGATGTATACTCTGCTCGCCGCGGAACACTTCTGCCCCTGAAATTCAAATCCGCCTCGCGCGATTGCAACAGCAAGCGCGTCGACGTCTGCGGACGGGTGTGCGACGATGAAATCCTTTCCGCCCGTTTCGCCGACGATGCGCGGATATGACCGGAACGATGACATGTTCGCGCCAATCGTCTTCCACATGCTGTTGAAGACGTTGGTGCTGCCGGTGAAGTGAACGCCGGCGAGATCGCGATGCGACAGAAGCGCGTCGGAAATCATCACTGCGTCGCCGGGAACAAAGTTGATTACTCCGGGCGGCAGTCCGGCTTCCTCAAGCAGCTTGAAGATGTACCACGCGCTGAGGATCGCCGAGGCGGCTGGCTTCCACACTACGGTGTTGCCCATTAGTGCGGGAGCCGTCGGCAAGTTGCCGGCGATCGACGTGAAGTTGAACGGAGTTACCGCGTACACAAAACCCTCAAGTCCGCGGTAGTCCAGCTGGTTCCACATCGAGTGGTCGCTAATGGGCTGCTGGTCGTAGAGCTGCTCGGCGTAGTACGGATTGAAGCGCCAGAAATCGATCAATTCACACGCGGCGTCGATTTCAGCCTGGAACGCAGTCTTGGATTGACCAAGCATCGTTGACGCATTCAACGTCTGTCGATGGGTCGTCGTGAGCAACTCGGCGGCTTTCAGGAATACGGCGGCGCGGTCGCCAAAGGACCAGGAACTCCATTCCTTTCGTGCTTCGGTGGAGGCGGTGACCGCCTTTTGCACCATTTCTGGAGTGGCCATGTGCCAGTCGGCGAGGACGTGCGCGTGGTCGTGGGGCATGACGGCCTGAGCCATCTTGCCGGTGCGGAACTCCTTCCCGCCGATCACTATGGGGATCTCAATGCGCTCGGCTGCGATTTCCGCAAGGCGTGTCTTCAGTTCGGCGCGCTCGGGATTACCCGGAGCATAGGTTTTCACCGGTTCGTTGGCCGGGAAAGGGACTCTTCTGTTACCGTTGAATGCTGACATACTTGTAAATTAGCAAGTCATGCATCGCCGGATTGTCAGGTACCGCTGGTCGAAGGTCCACATGCGTTTTTCACTGTTCGGAATTCTAGTTTTGCCGCTGGGGCTCGCACTAGGCTGCTCACCAGGAGAGGTCTCGCTGGGAAGCGTGAGCTATCCGGGGAACGGCCCTCTCAAGCTCGCGGAGCCGGTGGCGGCTGTGCCGAGAGGCGCGTGCCCAGGGTCACTGCGCACTGTGAAATCCGGCCCGGATGTCTATGGCGCCTGGTGGGAAATCAGGGATGACAGCAGTTCGATCCTGATGGTCGGTCGGTCGGTGGACCAGGGGGCAACGTGGAAGATTGTGCAACCTGCCGACACTCTGGACCGCGCAGTTACAGGCTGCGCGCGGCCTGCTCCTGCGATCGCGGCTGACAGCAGCACCAATTACGTGGACGTGGCTTATTTCCTCGTTTCGAAGGAAGGTCCTGGCGTTTTCTTCACGCACAGCATGGATGCGCGAACGCTCGGAACCGGCGACGGAATATTTCATTCGCCTGTCCCGGTCGCGTATGGCGACCGCCCTTCGGACGTCTCCGTAGCGGCCAAGGGCGACAAGCTTGTGGTCGCTTACGAAGACCCGAGCGGCGAGCGCAACATGGTGGGACTCGCGCTTTCGCTAACGATGGGGCACATCTTCGAGCAAAGAGTGATCATTTCGCAACCGACCCTCCCAGCCAGAAATCCGACGGTAGCGATACGGGGAGATTCGGTGACTGTGCAGTGGTGGGAACGCCCTGATTCAGTGCTCGTTGGTGGTCGTGTAGCAGTGCGTTCCGCAAGTTGGTAGCAACTCCGACGTTGTGTTTGTGTGTCAGAGAAAAGCGCGGTATTGAACGGTTCCGGCAGAGGTTTTAAGTAGAAAATCGCGTTCCCCGGGTAGAAACCCGGTATTTTCATGGGAGAAATCGCGTCTCCCCTATTGCGCGCCGCACTCTACGATATAGCTTGCTCCCCGTCCGGAATTTCCGCACTCACAGGAGATTGTATGCCAGCGAAGAAGAAGAGCTCGGCCAAGAAGAAGGCCCCAGCGAAGAAGGCAGCGCCA
>JBDTAZ010000269.1:0-3698 GCA_039924325.1 Gemmatimonadaceae bacterium | reverse complement strand
GCCGCTGGTGCCGAACACGTGGAAACAACGGATGATGTAGTGCTGCTGCCTTGAACAGCGAAATAGCGCGCGCCCTGCGCTCGCGCGTAGGGCGAAATGCACTGCTGAATCTTGCGGGGCTGGCGGTCCCGCTGGCGGTCGCTGTTGTCGTGCTGCCCACACTCACGCATGCGCTCGGGCCTGCGCGCTTCGGTCTGCTTGGCGTAAGCTGGGCGTTTCTCGAATATCTGACGCTGTTCGACGTCGGGCTCGGAAGAGCGACAGTGCGGTACGTCGCGGACTCCATCGCTCGTGATTCGCGCGACGAGTCCCAGATTACGGCGGTTTCGTTGTCCGTTCAGTTGATAATCGGGACTTGTGCAGCGGCCGTGCTGATATTCTTCGCGCCCGTGCTTGCCAAGCATGTATTTCGGGTGGATCCGGGGCTGGTTCAGGAAGCGTCCAGTCTATTCGTCGTTGTCGCACTGAATCTGCCGGTCGTGCTGGCGCTGACGACTTATCGCGGCGTACTGGAAGGCGCGCAGCAGTTCAGACTGAGCAACTCGATAAAGATTCCGGCATCGGCAGGCTCGATCATCATACCCGCGGTGCTTGCGCGCATGGGGCACTCGCTGCCCAACATGTTGATGTGGGTGCTGGCGTGGCGGTTGCTCGCAACGCTCGTGACACTTATCGCGATTTTGAAAGTCATCCCCGGATTCAAATTGGAGCTGCCCCGCGATTGGCGACGACTCAAAAGCCTGATCAGTTTCGGCGGATGGGTCGCAGTCTCGGGCGTGATAAGCCCGATGCTGATCTACTTCGATCGTTTTGCGCTCGGCGCACGCTCCGGGCTCGCGGCGGTCGGCTATTACACCGCGCCATACGAGGGCATCACGCGTATGCTGCTGATCCCGAACAGTCTCATTGCGGCGCTATTCCCGCTGCTTACCGGGCTCGGCGTCGTAGCTGCATCCGCCAGGATTGACAGATTGTTTGCGTCGTCGATGCGCGCGCTGTTGCTGATGATGAGCGTGCCGGCCGCGATCGGGTTGTTCTTCGCGCCGGTGATCCTTCGAGTGTGGATGGGTCCTGAGTATGCCGCACAGGGCGAAATGGCGCTCCGGATTCTGTCGGTCGGCGTCGTGATCAACGCGATAGCGCACATTCCGTACACCTTCCTTGAAGCCGCGGGCCGACCCGATGTGCCGGCAAAATTCCACATGCTCGAGCTCATCATACACGTTCCAGTCGCGTGGTATCTCGTGGGTGCGTACGGAATCACAGGCGCGGCGATTGCGTGGACTGTGCGAGTTACTCTTGACACGACGTTCCTCCTTGTGGCGGCGAGTAGGGTAGTTCCTGTTTCGCTCAAACGCGTATTCTGGAGCGAACGCGGCGAGCAGGTGGTGGCGTGACGCGCGTCGCCGTCTCGATCGTGTCCACCGGTGAGCGGGACCGGATAGGGCGTTGCCTGGAATCGCTCGCGAATCAGGATTTTGATGGCGAGCTGGCGATCGTCGTTGTCGTGAACGGGCCGGATGACGGAACGGGAGACCTCACCCGCTCGCTGATGCCCAGCGCGCGGATCCTCAAGCGTGACGCGCCGATGGGGTTCGCAGCGAATCACGTGGCTGCACTCGAGCTGGTGAATTTCGATTTCGGCCTGGTTCTGAATCCGGACGTCGTGCTCGAGCGCGACTGCGTAACGCAACTGGTCGCAGCGATGAATCGGCACGAGCGCGCCGGGATTGTCTTTCCGCTGCTGACCTTTCCGTCTGGCGAACCGCAGCCATCTGCTCGGCGGTTTCCGGGATTGGCTGGGACCGTAGTGCGGCGTACACCGCTCCGTCGCGTATTTGCGGACAGCGTCGCGAGATCGAAACACTATCTCCCACCGCCGGATGCCGATCGCACGATAGATTGGGCACTCGGCGCATGTCTGTTCGCGCGTGGCGAGGCGTGGCGGCAGACCGGTGGCTTCGACTCTGGCTTCACTCCGCTTTACGTCGAGGACGTTGATCTTGCATGGCGGATGTGGAGTGCTGGTTGGGAAGTGTGGCAGACGCCGCTCGCTCGTGCCGATCATGAACATCAGGCGGCGACCGACAAGGTGTTTTTCGATCGACGCACACTATGGCACGCGCGCGGGATGCTTCGATTTGTGCGAAAGCACCCAAGAATTCTCCTAAGTGGAGCGAGACCGCGCAACGGCGCGCGTCATGACCAGACGTGAGCAATAGAAGGCGCGGGATTCTCTTTGTTCACGGCGCAGACGAGTGGTATGGCTCAGACGTGGTTTTGTACGACATCATTCGTGCTCTCGATGGAACTGAATTCGATCCGTATGTTGTCGTTCCGGATGATGTAGTGTCCGAGTTGCCGGAATCGGTTCGGTTGAGCGGGCGTATGCGCGCGTTGGGAGTGCCTGTGATGTCGCTTCCGCTTGCGGTACTCAGGCGGAAATACATGACACCAACCGGAATGGTCAGTGTTGTGCGGCGTTTGCGCAGATCGGTCGGCGCGGTGATTGAAAATGTTCCAACGGGCGCAATCAGTCTTGTGCACACCCATACTTCCACCGTGTTGACAGGTGCGGGCGTCGCCATGCAGCTGAACGTTCCGCACGTCTGGCACGTGTCCGAGATCGTCGAGCGTCCGGCGTTCGTGCGTCATGCCATCGCTCGCAAGATTGCACGCTCGTCGAATCGCGTGGTAGCTGTATCGAATGCCGTCGCCGATCATCTGGCGAGCTCGGCGCCCGTCATTCGCGATAAATGCGACGTGATCTACAACGCGCTGGACCCCGCGCCGTACGAGTCGGCGGATGGATCAGACGTCCGCTCACGGCTTGGTATCCCAGGTTTGGTTGTAGGAATGGTGGGACGGGTTGGAATGCAGAAAGGGCAGGAAGTGCTGCTTGCAGCTGCGCCGGCGATTCTGAGTGCACACCCGGGCACCACATTTCTGCTAGTCGGTGGCGTGCTGGACAAGCGCGCCGAAGGTGTCAGGGCACTTCAAGACATGAGTCTGCGGCTCGGAGTCACCGCGAATGTGAGGCTGATGGGGTTCGAAGAGAACATTGCCGGCATTATTGCGGCGATGGACGTTGTGCTGCAACCATCTACACGGCCCGAGTCATTCGGCATGACGGTACTCGAAGCGATGGCTGCCGGCAAGCCTGTAGTGGGCGCCGCGCTCGGTGGCGTGGTTGAGACAGTGCGCGATGGCGAGACGGGATTGTTGGTGCCGCCGAGCGATCCGGGCGCGCTGGCACGGGCGGTGAATCGTCTATTGTCCGATCAGGAACTTCGTGCGCGCATGGGCGCTGCGGGTCGCGCGAGAGTGCGCGCGGAATTCGGCCTTGATATGTTTCGGGAAAGCTATTTGCGAGTGTACCGCGAGTTGCTCGCTCGCACGTAGCAGCAGTTCAACTCACTGCTGCAGTTCGGCATCGGCGCTTATCGCGGTGTTCGCGCGTGACCTAATACCGTCGCAGCGACTTCGGATCTATCGATCGTCCAGATCATCCGCGTCACCTGATCTGGGCTTAGGTAATCCGCGTTCGGCATGACGTCGACTTCGGTTGGGCAGTATGTGCCAGCTTCCGATGCGCGCACTGCGAGATTTCGCGTGAACACAACTGGCGTTCCGACGGCGTTGGCGAGGTGCCGTGGCCCCGAATCCATGCAGAAATGGACGCTGCAGCGGCGGAGCAG
>JBDTAZ010000268.1:0-7383 GCA_039924325.1 Gemmatimonadaceae bacterium | reverse complement strand
CGCCTAACGGACACATCACCATGAAAACGGTCGCATTACTCGGAATGATCGCCACCGCAGTAACAGTACATGCGCAGGCCGTAAAGACATCGTATCCCAGTATGGCGCCGAGCGGTCAGTATATGATGGAACGCAACGCGGAGATCGCGCTCGCGAGGAGTGCCGCTCCGCCGACGATTTCAAAGGACGCCGAAGTGATGGTGCTCACGCGCGACGGTTATGACATCGCGGTGAAGGGCAGTAACGGATTTGTATGTATGGTCGAGCGGTCATGGGCCAGCGGGATCGACGATCCCGACTTCTGGAACCCGAAGGTGCGCGGCCCTCTCTGTCTCAACCCTCCGGCAGTGCGTTCCTACCTTCCGGATGCGCTCTTGAAAAGCAAGCTGCTGTTGAGCGGTCAAAGCAAGACGCAGATGTTCGCCGCAATCGAGACTGCGTTGAACACCAGGAAGCTGCCACCGATGGAGACCGGTGCAATGTGCTACATGCTATCGAAACATGGATATCTGAGCGGGGCACACAACGCCTGGCGTCCCCACCTGATGTTCTTCGTGCCGCTGACGCAACCGTCCATGTGGGGCGCGAATCTTACGGGCTCTCCGGTGATCGGAACTGCGGACGAGCCGGATCACCTTACCATCTTCGTGGTGCCTGTCGCCCGGTGGTCGGACGGTAGCCTTGCGCCACCGGCCGCTAAATGAGAGTTTCGGTTGCGATGATGGCGCCGCTCACGTCACGCTGCAACTTCGGCATCGCGCGCGCGGGTCGACGATGCGTAAGCGCGCAGCCGGCACAGCAGCAGTTATTCTACCGAGATTCGTTCCATGAGCGACCCCATAATACTTGCTATTACGTGGATCTTCTTCGCCATACATCTCGCCGTGGGCGTGCTGGCGGTACGCAACCTGACCACGCTGCCACTCGTTCCAATGGTGAACGCAGCCGTCGCTGCCTCGGTGCTGGCGTACTGGATGACGCGTTGGTACAGCTACATCTTCCAAGGCATCAAATGGTACGCCAGCGACCAGGTGCTACCACTCTGTGCAGCAGTGGTGCTCGCGCTCAGCGCGGCGACCCCGGCCGGATCGTTCAAGAGTACCGTTCTGCACGGCGTGATACTGAGCGTTGACGGGCTTGCGCTGCTGGCGGCGGCGCTGTTCTTCACGTTCTTCAAATTCGATCGGTTGATCTAGATCTTCTACTGCTGCAACGCTCCGCGAATAAGCGCGAGATGGTGATAGCTGTGGCGGACGGCATGATCCTCGAGCACGAACTGGCACGTGAGCGGGGCTTCCCCGTACAGCGAAACGGTGGCGGCTCCATCGAGCTGCGCGTCGCTGAATGCGCGGATCGCGGTGGCTGCGTCTGCACTGTTGCGGACGAGCAGGTCGATCGCTTCTGCCTTTGTGACAGCGCCATTGGTCCGCGCATGCTCGGCGTTCATTTCGTTTATTCCTTCCGGCGTCACGCCCGTCAACGCCCGCCCCGCGGCGAGTTCGCTGGCGATGTGGATCTCGATTGGATACACGCTTCCAACGTGATGGACGATGACACCGATCGTGCGACCGTCGTGCGGGACCTTCGTCTGCCACTCGGATTCCGTCAAGTTCCCGGCGAAGGCGGCGAGAGCTTGCGCTCCCTGCGCAAGGCGATCGGCCAGGGCGTTGCTGCGACTGCTCATCGTAGTCTACTCTCTATCTGGAGTGGATGATCGCGCCACGGCGGCGTAACCAACAGTACCCGAGCGCCGGCGTTGTGCAATGACCAATTTCCGGGGCAGCCTGTGCTCATCCGTTTAGCAGTCTACCTGGCGATCGGACCAGGGAACCGGTTGGCGAGACGGGGATTGCAACTGCTATCCCGTGGTCTGCTTAACTTTAAATGCACGAAATGACACTTCACATCCTGACCACATGAAACTCGATCAGCTCCGGGAAGAGTGGACGGCGCTCGGAACTGTCGATCCGTTGTGGGCCGTCCTGTCTGAACCGGCTATGCGCGGGGGCCGATGGGACACGGACGCTTTCTTTGCCACCGGCCGCAAGGATGTGGATGGAGTGCTCGCGTTGATATCCAATGCGAATGTAGAACTGGAACATCGGCGTGCATTGGACTTTGGTTGTGGCGTCGGCCGCCTATCGCAGGCACTCGCCCGGAAATTCGACGAAGTAGTCGGCGTTGATATCTCGTCCACGATGCTCGAAGGTGCTCGGCGGTTCGACCAGTCGGACGGTCGCTGCAAGTTCGTCCTCAATACGACCGATGACCTATCCCAATTTCCGACGGCTTCGTTCGACTTCGTCTATAGCCATATCGTACTTCAACACATGGAGCCAATCTACTCGCTGGGCTATATTCGCGAATTTACCAGGCTGCTGCGCAAAGGCGGCGTAGCTGTTTTTCAGATTCCAGTAGCCAACAACACGCGCAGAATTCGCGACGTAATCAAATCGTGGTTCCCGGGCCTGGTAAAAAAGCTGCATAACATTCGGCATCCCGGAATCCCGATTATTGAACTGTATGCTGCGCCCATGGAAGGTATAGACCAGGCGCTGGCGGCCGGCGGCATGACCGTATTCGCGACAACCGACGATCCCAACGGCAACCGCGGATCGCACGGCGTCGTGTTCTTTGCCCGCAAGGGGAGCGTAGCTGGAGATGGTAGCGCGATTTAGAACAACGCTCCCGAACCGGCTCATAGTCCGGACGTACGCGACACGCGGCGCATTGCTGTGGGTCGCCACAAGAGCGATCTTAATCGCCATTTTCTTACGCGGTGGCTTTGATCCATTCCAATTGTCGGCCGCGGCGATGGGAGGAGTGGTGCTACTAAGTGTAGTGGTCTGCTTCCTCGAGACGTATCGACGACACGAGCGCGCATTGCTTGGCAATCTGGCGGTTCGACCAGTCACGCTTATCGTGCTCTTCGCGACCCCTGCGCTACTTGGCGAAGTCGCGATTCGGATCGTAAGGCTGGTCATTGCGTGAACGCGATTCTCACTGCCGATTGCGTGGCCAAATCGTACGGTGATCGTCGCGTGCTGTCTTCAGCAACTCTTCGTGCGGTACCTGGAGAACTGCGTGTGCTTTTCGGGCGGAACGGTATCGGGAAGTCAACGCTGCTCAAGATTGCCGCGGGCTGGACCTCGCCCGACAGCGGCACCGTTCACTTCGCGGGTCGTGCGTACGAGACTACAAGCCTTCCGGAGTTGGCGGCGCAAGGCCTGTTTTACTTGCCAGATCACGATCTCTTGTCTTCTGCATTCACAGTACGACGTCAACTCGAGATGATCCGATGTCAGTTCGACGCCGGCAACGTCACCGAGGCGGCGGATCGCGTAGGTATCACAGCGTTCCTGGATCGGCGTCCAGCGTCGCTGTCAGGAGGCGAGCGCCGGCGAGCTGAATTGGCCGCGGTATTGGTGCGTAGGCCGAGCTGCTTGCTCGCTGACGAACCATACAGAGGGATCGCTCCGAAGGATGTGGAAGACATCACCGCAATTTTCACGCAACTTACCGGCGACGGAATGGCAGTTGTGATCACAGGACATGAGGTTCCTACCCTCCTCGACGCCGCGGATCACGTTAGCTGGTGCACGAGCGGCACCACGTACGAGCTCGGGCCGCCGTCAACCGCCATTCAACATGAAGCCTTTCGTAGCGAATACCTTGGGCAGGCAAGCTAACTTCCGCCAGAGCGTTTCATGACCACAGGCACTCACACTCGCAGAAACTTCCTCGCGTCGTTTGGCGCGCTCTCGGCAGCGACCCTTATGCCGCGTTATGCGCTCGCGGAAGAAAACAGTTCCAGACTGGCGGGCACCGCGGCCGCCAATCGCGGAATCTCGCGTGCCTCAGACGACTTCGCCTTCGCTCCCGGACTCGTGTACCTCCAAACCGGCTCCCTCGGGCCAACACCGCGCCCCGTCATGGAACGCGCAAGCGCGGCCTGGACGCAACTTGGACTCAATCCTGCGTTCTATGCTTACCAGGGACTCGAACACGAAATGGAAATCGTGCGTGCAAAAGCCGCGACGTTCATGGGTTGCAAAACCGACGAACTCGTAATCACAACAAGCACCACCGCTGGAATGAACTGGACGGCGCAGGGACTTGCATTCGCGCCAGGCGATCGAATACTCACAACAGACCAGGAACATCCCGGCGGTCGCGTTTGCTGGGACTACGTCGCGCGCCGATACGGCGTAATACTCGACGTCGTCGCGATTCCACCAGGCGAGCATGACGCGCAAGCGATCATCGCGAGCATGACAAAAGCATTCACTCCGCGTACGCGCGTACTCTCCTTCTCGCACATCCTGAGCTCAACCGGGCTCCGCATGCCAGTCGCGGAGCTTTCTGCACTCGCACGATCACGCGGCTGCATCGCGGTCGTAGACGGCGCGCAAGCCGTCGGCAGTGGTCCGGTCGATGTAAAGGCGCTCGGTTGCCACGTATACGCAACTTCCGGTCACAAGTGGCTTCTAGGGCCGCCGGGTACGGGGTTGTTGTACCTGAGTGAGGAACTCGGCAAGACGATCGATCCGATTCCACTTCAATCCGGCCGAGCGTCATACTCGGCGTCGTCCGGCGTGCCGAGTATTCCCAGTGTGCTGGGCTTGGGAGCGGCGATCGACTATGTCTCAGCGATTGGCCTCGATCGCATCGAGGCTCATAATCTCGCACTGAGAAGCAGGCTCTACGCAGCTCTGCAGAACGTGCCAAGGGTGCGAGTCGTCAGTGCGCCCTCCGGCCCACTCGCATCCGCGCTTCTCAGCTACACGCTTCCGGAAAACATTCAGAGTGGCGCGTTGCACGAGCGGCTGCGCGACAAGCATAAAATCGAAGTGAAGGTCGTACCGGGGAACTGGTTCAACGGAAGCCGCATCTCGATGCACCTCTTCAATTCGGAACAGGACGTTGATGCACTTGTGGCCGCCCTTAACATCGAACTCGCGTGACGGTCGACTAATAACCTGCAGAACAACGCCGCCCGTGTCCCGGCCGCCGAGGAAACGTCTCGGATTGGCCACGCCATCCATCGAGATCGTAAGCGACTCTCCAGTCGCGAGCTTTCCGGAGCAGGAGTCGCGCTACTGATGGGCCTGAACTCGGACTAGCGCGGCCCCCGCGCGAGCGCGAACATTGTCTGCGATAATCCGGCCCCCCTCATGACCGTCCCCCAGGCGGATGATCACCACGACTATTACGAAGGCATAATGTCGCCCGACGGCAAGGATGTCATCTATCAGGTTGACAACGCGGGCGCCGATCAGGCCGACATCTTCTATCGGTCGCTCACTGGCGACACTACGTCCAAACCAGTCGCAGCAACACGGTTTGTGGAAGCACACCCGCGCGTGTCGCCCGACGGGAAGTGGATTGCGTACGTAACCAATGCATCCGGTGCGTCGCAGGTCGTGGTGCAACCGTTCCCGGGCCCCGGTGGTCAGGTGCAAGTATCCACCAGCGGTTTCGCCGTTGCAAGTCGCGCGAATGCGGGTGGTCTTCTTGCCCCCACGGCCCTCGACCTCCTTGACCTCCAGGTGCATGAACTCACCCAGGATTTCCAGCCACGTGTCGGGCTTCCAGACGTAGTCCCAGAGGTAATAGGTGGGGTAGCCCTTGCCGGGTGGGGCGGGCGGGTTGCCGGCACCCCGGCTGAGTGCGTCCACGCCGTCGGGCTTGCCCAGGTTGAAGGGCAGGAAGTAGGTTTCGTCGCCGGCCAGCCTGGTCGTCATGAACACCAGGTCGGTGGAGACGGCAAAGTGCACCAGGGCCCGGGTCTTGAACTGCAGCAGCGCCTCGGGCTCGCGGGTCTTGGGGTCCTTGGGGAGGCGGTCGCGCTTGTACTGGTTGATGGCGTCGCGCGAGCTCTGGGTCAGGTCGGTCTTGAGCTCGGCGGTGGCCACCGGCAGGCCGTTCACGAACAGCACCACATCGATACTGTTCTCGTTGTTCAGGCTGTAGTGCAGCTGGCGGATGGCGGTGAGGCGGTTTTTCTTGTAGAGCTCCAGTAGCTTGGGGTTCTTGCCGTGGGCGGGCTTGAACTGGCACAGGAAGAACTTGGCATCAACGTCCTTGAAGCCATGGCGCAGCACGTGCAGCGTGCCGTGGGTGTCGAGCTGCTTTGCCACGCGCTTGAGGAACACCGCCTCGGACTGGCCGTTGTGCCAGCGCTTGAACTTGGCCCACTCGGTGGGCTGTGTCTCCTGGACGAATGCCAGCAAGTCGGCTGCAAATAGGGCGAGTTCGCGGTTGTAACTGGGGGCATTCTTGGCGTGGGTCTTGATGGACCAGCCGCTGGCTTGGAGCTGGGCGCAGAGCTCGTCTTCGAAGACGCGTTCGGTATGGACGTTGGAGGTTGTTGGCATGGCTTGCTTTACATTCTTCTTCTGTTTAGGGGTGCTGTTTGGCACCCGCAAGGTCTCAGCATCACTGTTTGTTCAAGGCGGGTAGCCTGAACCCGGTTAGCTTCCAGGTGGCGAATCCGCTGCGTTCAAACACCAACCCGACAACTCTGCCGCTCGCCTCGTCGGGCGCCTTGGGGTCCACTGCGTAGGCAATCAGCTTGTCGACACCTTTGCGCTCATAGGTCCACTTCGGCTTGTCACTGTCTGCGGCCTTGGCAGTGGTGGGCGCTGGCGGGGCAGCAGTGTCTGCCTGCGACTTGTCGGCCGGGCTCAGTTTGCCGCTGCGCATCGCTTGCATCACGACCTCTGGTCTGACCATCGCCTCCACAAACTGGTTGACCATGGCCAGCCCCAGCATGCTGCCCAGGGCCGAAAAAGGGTTGCTGTCATCGGTCGACTTGCCCATCTCCCTGGCCATCAAGGCGGAGAACTGACCTTTCAGGCTTTCCCGTAGCCTGGGATAGTCCACGCGCTCGTTGAAGGCGTCGGCGTCCTGCTTCTGGGCCGCCGTTTGAAGCTGGCGCACTGCCAGGAACGGGGACCAATACCAGTAGCCGGCGACGGCCAGGGCCGCGACGACCACGGCTACCTTGATTGTTTTTGATGTCATGCTGGCCCTTCCCTGAAAACTCGTTCTTTGGCTTCGTATGGCTTGAGGCGTGGTCAATCCGTCGGCTGCCTCTTGAGCTCATCCAAAGTTTTGCCGGTCTTGCTCTTCCACAGAATCCAGCCGTTCGAACTAGCGCCGACCACAACGTCTGACGCACCACTGGGAGACTTGAACAGCACGTCCTCCTGAAAAACGTAGGCATTGCCTTCCAGCTTCAGGCGACCGTCGTCGATGAGACCCTGCCGACGCTTGCCGGCGGACATTGGGACCATGCTCGGCGCCACCTCGGTGCGCGCCTTGGAGCCCCTCAGGACGACCATGCCTTCTTCGGTGTATTCGGCGATGGCGTCGTAGCTG
>JBDTAZ010000267.1:0-6777 GCA_039924325.1 Gemmatimonadaceae bacterium | reverse complement strand
AAGTCGATCGATGGCGGCAAGAGCTTTCAGGCGATGCGCACTACGCATAGCGACAATCATGATCTGTGGATCAATCCGTTGAACCACAATGACATGATCAACGGCAACGACGGCGGCGCGTCAGTTTCGCTCGACGGAGGAGCGTCCTGGTCCACACAGGACAATCAGCCGACAGGACAGATCTATCGCGTGAATACCGACGCACAGTATCCGTACTGGTTGTACGGAGCGCAGCAGGACGATGGTTCGATTGCGATTGCGAGCGCAACTGGAAGCGGTGGCATCACGACATCAGACTGGTATGCGATCGGCGGTTGCGAGAGCTCGCACGTTGCTTTCGATCCGGCCAATCCACGTTTTCTGTATGCAGGCTGCTATCAGGGTGCGATTACCGAATTCGATCGCGTGACGCATGAAGAGAGGAGCGTCATGGAGTATCCGGCGCTCAGCCTGTCGACGTCGCCGGAAAACCAGAAGTATCGCTTCAACTGGAGCGCACCGATCACCACTTCGCCGATTGATCGCAACGTGATCTATCACGGTGGAAGTCACCTCTTCAAGTCGAGCGACCGCGGCCAGACGTGGGCAGTAATAAGCCCGGATCTCACGCGGAATGAGAAAGAGCATCAGGGACCTGGCGGCGCACCAATTACCAACGAAGGCGCTGGCGGCGAAGTTTACAACACGATCTATTACATCGCGCCATCGCCGCGCGACATCGGCACCATCTGGGTCGGAACCGACGATGGCCTTCTGCAACTCACGCGAGATGCTGGAACAAGCTGGACGAACGTCACTCCGAAAGGTTTGCGTCCCGGTTTCGTAAACGCGATCGAAGTTTCTCCGTTCGATGCAGGTACGGCGTTCATTACTTACGACGGCTACAAGTGGAGCGACTTTTCGCCACAGATCTACAAGACTACTGACTACGGTCGTTCCTGGACCAAGCTCGTCAACGGCATTCGTGACGGCGATCAGGTTCGGGTCGTACGCTTCGATCCAGTGCGCAAGGGTTTGCTGTATGCCGGCACCGAGACTGGCGCGTACGTTTCATTCAACGATGGCCAGCACTGGGAAAGCCTTCAGGCGAATCTCCCAGTCGTTCCGGTCACCGATCTGCAGCTGCGTAATGGTGATCTGGTCGCTTCTACAGAAGGACGCGCATTCTGGATCCTGGATGACATCACGCCGCTCGAGCAGAGCGCTGAATCTGTCGGTGCGAAGGATTTCAGGTTGTTCAATCCGCGTCGCGCCTATCTCACGTCATGGGGCTCGCCGCGCGGTGGTGGTGACGCTGGTGCCAATCCACCCAGCGGTGCAATCATCTATTACGACATCGGCGCCGGCACCGATTCGACGAAGGTAGAACTCAACATTCTGGATGCTGCGCACGCTACCATCCGCAGATTCGCGGGCAAGGCTAAGCCGAGTGACCACGTCGAAGTGATTCCCGGAGCGCCCGGTATGCACCGGTTTGTATGGGACCTTCGTGGTGCCGCCCTTGACGCGCCGAAAGGAATGAGTTTCTTCGGCTCGACCGCTGGATCGCGTGTCATTCCAGGCCAGTACACCGTGCAACTTGTGGTTGCTGGCAAGACCTTGTCTGCGCCGCTCGAAGTTGCTCCGGACCCGCGCGTGCACATGACTGACGCGCAGCTCGCTGAAGAGAATCAGATCATGCGCACGATCACTGAACGCACAAATACGATCTTCCGTGACGCCAAGCGGCTGAATGATGTGCGTGATCAGGTGAAGTCGATCGTCGCGCACGCATCCGATCTTCCCGACAGCAGTGAAGTTGCGACGACCGGCAAGAAGCTGGAAGCTCGGCTCGATTCGCTGAGTGTGGACCTGGTGCAGCCACAGCATACGAACGGACAGGACATCATCGGCTTCCCGAACGGTTTCGCTGACGACTGGATATTCCTCGCCGGACAGGTGGACGGCTCCTACATGCCAGTCACCAACGGTGCCAAGCAACGCCTTGCCGACCTGCAACAGCAATGGACGGGAATTCAGGCGCGCATCGATGACCTCCTTGGTAGTCAGGTAACGGCATTCAATACGATGCTGAAAGGAAAGGCAGCTGTCATTGTCCCGCGGGCTCAAGCCGTTTCCAACTAACCGGACGTACGTCCGGTCCAGCGCGGCTTTCTTCGACTCGGCCCACATCATCATCTGGTGTGGGCCTAAGAACCATGGCGAGCAGTACGCCATAGCCCGTTAAGCAGGGCCCGATTCTCAACAGTTCCGCCTCCTCGCGCGATATCTATGGGACGCAATAGACCCGGATTGGCCGGGCCACCACGCACGCCTGACCTCGAGGCCATCCGCGTTTAAACGTCCAAGTTCCAGGGTCCAACGTGGACCACAACCCATGGAGAGGTTTGTAATGCAAATGCGCCCGTTGTTATTCAGCGCAGCAGTTTCCCTTCTAGTCGTTGGCGGCTTTGGTGCCGCTGGCGCGCAGCAGCCGGGCGGCCGCGGCGGTCGCGGTGGAGCGCAGCCTGGAGCGCAGCCTGGCGCGCAGCCAGCCGCACAGCCTGCTGCTCAACCAGGAGCACGACAAGGTGGTCGGCCCGGAATGCCGGGTGCGAGACCGGACGCCGAAGATTCTGATACGTTAGGAGTCCCGGCGATCGAGAAGATCGTGGTCACACATCACACCACGAACATCAACGGAAAGTCCATCAGCTACACCGCCCACACCGGCACGATGGTATTGCGAGACGAAGACGGAAAGCCAAAAGCCTCCGTCTTTTTTATCGCCTATACCAAGGACCAGGAAGACGTCGCAACGCGCCCCGTCACGTTCTTTTATAACGGTGGCCCGGGTTCGGCGTCGCTCTGGCTCGACATGGGCATCATGAGCCCGATGCATCCCAACATGGGACCGAACGGATCACAGCCAGCGCCACCGTACGCGCTCGTTGAGAACGCCAACTCGCCGCTCGATGTCACCGACCTGGTGCAGATCGACGCAATGGGCACCGGATATTCTCGCCCGGCAAAGGGTGTAAAGGAGACCGATTTCACCGGCTCCCGCAATGACATCGCGATGTTCGGCGAATTCATCCGCGACTATCTCGACAAGTATCACCGCTGGGCGTCACCGAAGTTTCTCTTCGGTGAGAGCTACGGTACGTTCCGCTCGGCCGGACTTGCTTCAGAGCTCCAGTCAAGTGAAGGCATCGAGCTCAACGGTATCATGCTCCTCGGCACCGTGCTCAGCTACCAGTACATCTCGCAGTCGCCGGACAATGACATCGGATATTCTACGTTTCTTCCGACGTACACGGCAACAGCCTGGTACCACAAGAAGCTCCCGGCAGATCTCCAGAGTCAGACGTTGCAGCAAGTTGTGCAGCAGTCGCGTGACTATGCATTCGGCGATTACATGACCGAGCTGGCCAAGGGCAACACGCTCTCGACTGCGGAGCGCAACGCAGTTGCGCAGAAGCTATCGCGGCTCACCGGCTTGTCGCAGGAGTTCCTGATCAGCACCAATCTCCGCGTCGACGCCGGCGCATTCCGCACCGAACTGCTGCGCGATCAGCGCGAGATGCTCGGCCGGTACGACGCCCGTCTCATTGGTATCAACGGCAACCCGTCCAGTGGTCGTCAGGATTACGATCCATCCGACGTTGCACCGACAGGCGCGTTCATGTCCGCGTTCATGCAATACCTGCACGACGGGCTGAATTACTCCAGCAACCTGCAGTATTACATGGGTGGACACTCGGGACGCTGGGACTTCAGTGCCGGTGGATTTGGCGGCAACGGCTATCCGAGCGAGATGGATGCACTTCGCCTGGCCATGGCAAAGGATCCATACCTCCATGTGATGGTGGGCGCTGGCTACTACGACACCGCGACACCGTTCGGCAACGCCGAGTACTCGTTCACGCACCTGGGCTTCGACAAGACGTATAGCGATCGCGTCGAGTTCAAGTACTACGAGAGCGGCCACATGGCTTACCTCAACCAGACATCGGCGAAGCAGCTGAAGTCCGACATCGCCAACTTCATTACCGCCAACAAGCACGGCGGCACGGCGAATTGAGTAATCCGCAATTGCTGATGTAAAGTCAGCGAGCGGTTGGGCAGCGGAAATCCCCGCGTTCTTCGGAGCGCGGGGATTTTCTTGTATCCGGTCGGGCCCCACCTCCATCGGCGATTGGCGCGCCGTAGATTTTAGATCGATAGACGGGCGCGCGTTCGCGGCGCCGTCGGGCGACCCCTGAACCCCGGATGAGCGATGAAGCATCGCTGGATCACAATCGCATCGGTTGTCGCGCTTGCAGCATGCGCTGGTGGAATGCATTTACCGGATTCGATCCCGCCTCTATCAGGCCCGACTGAGACAGCATTTTCACTGAGATATATCGACATCGCGCCGGGGACCGGCGCAGTCGCCGCTCCGCGCAAGTGTTACTACGTGAACTACACTGGCTGGCTCGCCAACGGGATGAAATTCGGATCGTCGCGGGACACGGCGCAGAACGGCAAGCCGCGACCCCCGCTGTCATTCCCACAGGGCGCTCGACGCGTCATCGCTGGTTGGGAAGCCGGTTTCGAAGGAATGCACGTTGGCGGGCAGCGTCGGCTCATCATCCCGTACCAACTCGCGTACGGGGAACTTGGCCGTCCGCCCGGAATCCCGCCCAAGGCAATACTGATTTTTGATGTCGAGCTGATGGGAGTTGCAGACACGGTCATGCACGCCGCCGTTCCCGGCCCGCGTCCGGCCGTTGCCCCTCCCCCGAAGTGTCCGGATTGGGCGACCGTCGACGGCCATCGGGAGTAATAAAAACTGCTCGACGATCGAGGACCCCGGCTTATCGGCCCTTGATCACAGCGAATTGGATACTTTATCCGTTATAGTAGGAGACTGGCAAGTCCTCGTCTGGCGCTCGTACCAGCCGGCGCGGTCGCCTTGCGCCACAGCAGCAACACCAACAACAGCAACACCAGAGGAGTGACCTGGATGATTCACCGAGCTAGACACCTCAGCTTTCGCGTCGTCGTCACTGTCTCCTGTTTCGGCCTGCTCGGCATCATGCCGAGCCGCGTCGCACACGCTCAGGAAAAGGCAGCCCCGGTATTCAAGGACGGAATGGCGCAGATCGTACCGGCCTTTCAGGACTCGACTGCCTGGATTCACCAGGAGCTCTGGGTCGAAACGGGTTTCGATACCGATGGTGACGGCAAGCTGGATCGCATGCACGTTGACGTTACCAGGCAACGCCAAACTGAATCCGAAGGCCTCAAGGTTTCCGTTGTTTACGAGTCCAGCCCCTATTTCTCAGGCACCTCGGGACCTCGCGCAAACCTGTGGGATGTGAGGCAGGAAGTCGGTGCGACGCCGACTCAACGCGTGCATCAACTCGAAATTCCCTTCAAGGCAGTGAATCCACGCATCTCGAACGATCTCATCAGTGAGTGGGTTCCGCGCGGATTCGCAGTGGTTCATTCCGAGGCGCCCGGAACTGGTCTGTCACAGGGATGTCCCACCGTTGGCGACGTACCTGAAAGAATGGCACCGAAAGCCGTTATCGATTGGCTCAATGGACGCGCCAAGGGATTCACTACGGAAACCGGCAACGAACAGGTGTACGCGACGTGGTCAACCGGCAAGGTTGGCATGATCGGAACTTCGTACAACGGCACGCTGCCGCTAGCCGCCGCAACTACCGGCGTGAAGGGCCTTGAAGTCGTGATTCCAGTGTCGCCCAATACGTCGTACTACCACTACTATCGCACGAACGGACTGGTGCGCGCTCCGGGCGGATGGCTGGGCGAGGACATCGATTTCCTGTATGACTTCATCCACAGTGGCGATCCCGCAACGCGCGCGTACTGCAATGCAACATATCGAGACGGACTGTTTGCGCAGGCTGGCGCACGCGATCGTGCAAGCGGCGACTTCGACGAATTCTGGAACAAGCGTGACCTTCTGAATTTCGTTGGCGGCATCAAGGCCGCGGTGCTGCTCGCGCACGGTTTCAACGACTGGAACGTCGTTCCGGAACACAGCATTCGCATCTACAACAAGATGAAAGCAGATGGTCAGCCGGTATCCATCTATCTCCATCAGGGCGGACACGGCGGCAATCCGCCCGCCGATATGGTAAATGAGTGGTTCAGTCACTATCTGTATGGCGTCAACAATGGCGTCCAGAACGCTCCGCCAGTCTGGATCGTGCACGAGGAAGCAGCACAGGCCGCAGAAGCCAAGGCCGTTGAAGCGCGGTTAGCCGCGGGCCCGCCAGCCGACAGCATGGCAGCAAGGCGTCCGCGTCGTGGCGGCCCGCGACCACCACGTACACCGCCCACACCATACGCGTCGTTCCCAGTACCCGGGTCGGCACCGGTTGTCGTGTACGCGAGTGGAAATGGCAATTCGGTGGGGAGCTTGAGCACCACACCGCAGAAAAGCCAGATCAAGCAGACGCTGGTCGATGACGTTTCGTTCAGCGGCAGCGCACTTGCGACTGCGGAACAATCACCGCACAGATTGCTCTTCGCGACGGGTGTTCTGACTGACACTGTTCACCTCTCCGGAACATCGCGCATCACTCTGCGACTCGCGTCGAGCAAACCGGCAGCGAATCTCACCGTGTGGCTGGTGCAACTGCCTTTCGATTCCACCACGATAGGCACTTCGATTCAGGAAGGGCTCATCACACGAGGCTGGGCTGATCCGCAGAATTACAGATCGCTCACCCACGGCGGAAATTACGATTCTGAAATACCGGGCGAGAAGCTTGTTCCGGG
>JBDTAZ010000266.1:0-3942 GCA_039924325.1 Gemmatimonadaceae bacterium | reverse complement strand
GTGCTAGAACCGCTTCCCGGTCTCGGCCCAGTGGTGGACCAATTTTTTCCAGGCCCAGCCGCCGACACCTACGAGAACTGCGCCTGCAAGGATGTCAATAATCATGTGTGGCTCCTGAAGGGAACACTGATGTAAACGGTGAAAGCTACCGCAAATCGGGATTGCACTGGTGCGGCCGACCCGGTTGACCGGATCCGTCCGTCCGCCCAGGGTGACGCCTGTACGGCGAATCTGTATTGTATGTCATTCGGCGCGACAGAACCGTTGCTGGCGACCCTTGTTGTAATCAGATGTTTACGCATCGTCGCAGATTGACCGCAGCGTTCGCTTGCGCCCCTGTCCTCGGGCGGTAGAATCATCCTGCCGACTAATCCCCCAAATCCGAGGAGCATCCCATGACTGGACTCGATGGCTCGATCGACACGCACGGTCCGGATAAGCAGGCGCTGATCGCACGAGTGAAGGGAATTCTGCTCTCGCCGAAGTCGGAATGGCCGGTAATCGATAGGGAATCCACCACGGTCGCGCAGCTGTACGCAGGGTACATCGCTGTTCTCTCCGCGATCCCGCCGCTCGCGTCGTTCATTGGCTACTCGGTGTTCGGGATCTCGATTCCGTTCGTTGGAACGTACAGAATCCCGATGGGATCTGCGCTCACGAGCGCGATCACGCAGTACGTCCTGGGTCTGGTTGGATGCTATGTGCTAGCGCTTGTAATCGACGCGCTGGCTCCGACATTCGCGGGCGAGAAGAATCTGATCCAGGCGTTGAAGGTGTCAGCCTACTCAGCGACGGCGAGCTGGCTAGCTGGAATATTCGCATTGATTCCGGGACTCCGGTTCCTTTCGATCCTGGGATTGTATTCGCTGTATCTCCTCTACCTCGGCCTTCCGACGCTGATGAAATCGCCGAAGGAAAAGGCAATGGGATATACGGTTGTCGTTATCGTCTGCGCGATCGTGATCTTCTGGGGAATTGCGGTGATTGGCGGGATGTTCATCTCGCGACCCGCGATGCCTGGTCTGGGCTGAAACGGGTAGTTTAATCTGGAACTTCGTTAGCGCTGAACCTGCGCTGTCAAATGTGGCGGCGCGTTTTCCAATAGCACATGCAAGGGTGACCATTGAATACCGATAAGACGATTGCAATTGTGGCAGCAGCCGCGACGTTGTTCGCGGCTGTCGGCTGCAACAAGAGCGCGACGCCGGCGGCGGACACGACTACTGCTGCCGTAACACCGAACGCGATGGGCTTCCCGGCCGACTGGACTGTTGGCGTTGGGAAGCAGGCGACGACCGCCGCTCACGGAATGATTGCAAGCAACAGCGCGATTGCGAGCCAGGCGGGGGTCGAGATCATGCGTGCCGGCGGCAATGCGGTCGACGCGGCTGTTGCGACTGGATTCGCTCTAGCGGTGACGTTCCCGCAGGCCGGGAATATTGGTGGTGGGGGCTTCATGGTAATCCGCATGGCAGACGGTCGATCGGCGGCGATCGATTATCGTGAAGTTGCCGCGCTCGCGGCCACGCGCAACATGTACGTCGGGAAGACCGGCACGCTTACGTCCCGAGTGGGGGCGCGGGCGGCCGGAGTACCCGGCGCCGTCGCAGGGATGGCGATGGCGTTGCACAATTACGGCACCATGACTCTGGCGCAGGTCATGGCGCCGGCCATAAAACTTGCCAGCGACGGATTTGTCGTTGACAGTGCGTTGTCCGAAGCGGTTGCGGGCGCCGCGAAACTGATCCAGCCGTTCGACGGTGCTGCGTTGTTTTTCCCTGGAGGAAATCCGATTGCGGTTGGATCGCGTCTGGTGCAGCCCGACCTCGCGAGGACGCTACAGCTGATCGCGAAGGATGGTCCGGACGGCTTCTACAAGGGAGCGGTGGCCGATAGCTTCGCGGCAGAGCAGCGGCGCGACAAGGGTATCATCACCAAAGCCGACCTCGCCAGGTACAAGGCGATTTCCAGGAAGCCAGTTATCGGGACGTATCGCGGTGATACCGTGATATCGATGCCGCCGTCATCGAGTGGTGGTATTACGGCGATCGAATCGTTGAATATTCTGGAGACGTGGCCGAAGCTCCCTCCGTTCGGTAGCGCTGGCTACGATCACGATGTTGCCGAAGCGTTCAGGCTCGCGTTTATCGATCGAAATACGCGGCTGGGTGATCCGGCTTTCGTAAAGGTCCCAACCGCGCATTTGATTTCCAAGGCGTATGCTGACACACTACGGAAATCGATCATGGCTGACAGTGCATCCAAGTCTCCAACGTTCGATGGCAATAAAAAGGAGAAGATGCAGACGACTCACTATTCGGTCGTGGATGATAAGGGTAATGCAGTTTCCACGACGACTACGCTGAACGGTTATTTCGGTGGGGGAGCATACGTACGCGGCGCCGGCTTCTTCCTCAACAATGAGATGGACGATTTTGCGACAGAACCCGGCAAGGCGAACATGTTTGGGCTGGTGCAGGGCGAAGCGAATGCGATCGTTGCGGGCAAGCGCATGCTGAGTTCTATGACGCCGACGATCGTTCTCGACTCTACCGGGAAGGTGCTGCTTGTCGTGGGCGCCGCCGGCGGTCCAACAATAACGACGACAGCCGTGCAGATTATTCTGAACGTCGTTGATAATAAGATGGATCTCGCGCACGCTATGTCGGCGCCGAGGCTGCATGAACAGACATGGCCGGATGAGCTCGTGTATGAAAAGGGTGGTATCCCGCAGACGGTCCTGGATTCGCTCGGCAAGATGGGGTACAAGCTTCACATGGTCGGGCATCTTGCGAATTCGAACGACATTCTTCGCACTGCGAACGGCTGGAGCGGAATGGTTGAGCCGCGCTCGCACGGTGGTGCAGTCGGGTATTAATCGAGTAATTGCTGGAGCGGTGCGGCAGTGAATGGGCGGGGCCATCCGGTTGAACCGGGTGGCCCCGCCAGCATTTCGGGTGAGGATGACGTTCTTGCCGAGCGAAGCTATACATCGTATTATGGAGTATTACTGGTAAGAGTAAGAATACGTCGAGGGGAGAATGAAAATCACGAGCAAGGGGCAGGTCACGATTCCGATGGAGATCAGGGAGGAGCTTGGCTTCCTGCCTGACACCGAGGTTCAGTTCAGGATTCGTGGGACGACGGCGGTCATCGAGAAGGCGGCTGGAAAGGAGAACGCCGGTCGGGGTGCGGCTGTTGTCGCGCGGCTACGCGGTAGCGGGACTGTCAAGATGACTACTGATCAGATCATGGCACTCACTCGCGCGGGATAACAGCGAGTGCCCGCGCCTGTCCTGGTCGACAGCAATGTCATTCTCGACGTGGCGACCGAAGATCCGATTTGGTACGACTGGTCATCGCAGGCGCTCGCGGAGGCTGCCGACGTTTCGATCCTGGTCGTCAACGCGATTGTGTACGCCGAGGTATCGGTGCGCTACGCGACGATTGAAGAGCTTGAGGAGGCGTTGACGGGGTTGCGTCGCGACCCGTTGCCGTGGGAGGGCGCCTTTCTTGCTGGGAAGGCACTTCGGAAGTACCGACGTCGAGGCGGAGTGAGGACGTCGACGCTTCCGGACTTTTACATCGGCGCGCACGCGGCGGTCGCGGGCATGACTTTGTTGACGCGTGATGCCGGCCGGTACCGGACGTATTTCCCTTCGCTTGAGATTATCGCTCCTTAGGGGTTTGGCTGGATTTGCAGGCTAAGTATTGTCGATAGGGAAAATGGATTCCCGCGTTCGCGGCAATAACGGACTTTCGAGAATGACGAACCACAACTATCCAACATCGAGATAAAATGAACGGGCATCTGATTGCGACTCGAGCACTGACGCTCGTAGCGATGATCGGCGCGATTACAAGTTCATCTTCGCTTCTTGCGCAGACTACGGCCGCAACGCAGCCGCGACCGCAGGACACCGAAGTTTGGACGCCGGTTCC
>JBDTAZ010000265.1:0-7997 GCA_039924325.1 Gemmatimonadaceae bacterium | reverse complement strand
CCGGATTGCAACCTGCGCGGCCGTAATGCTGGCCGCCTTCCCTGCTGGCGCTCAGAGCGTCGCGTCACCCCAAGGCTATCGGGAACCGCCCGAGTCCATTCGGCGAATCCTGGACGCTCCACCCGCTGCAACTGGAAGCGTCAGTCCTGATGGAAAATGGATCGTCATCGCGGCGCGTGAGCCAGCTGTTACGACCATTGCAGACATGGCGGAACCGACACTGTATCTCGCCGGTCGCAGGTTTCACCCGATTGCGAGTTACCGAGTAGACACTGTTGGTATTCGCTCCATGCGGTTGCGATCGACTTCGGGTGAGGCTGCAAAGACGGTCCCCGTTCCAGCCGGTGGAAGAATTGGCCAATACACATGGAGTCCCGACGGCCGCATGATCGTGTACACGACGGTCGACAGGACGCTCGGGATGGGAATCAAACTGTATTCTGTGTCGACCGGAACCGAAACCTCAATCCCGGTTTCGGGGTTGCATGGCAAGCTCGGTACTCCGACCTGGTCGCACGATGGCAAGTACGTCGCGCTGACTGAAGCCACGCGCAGCGGAACCGCAGCGTGGATGGTGAACGTTGCGTTGCATTCGGCCAAGCGAATTACTCCGTATAACGTGAACGCCGTAACCGGTGGCTGCGAGTGGCTGTCAAAGTCGCCGGAACTCGTCTGCGTCATGAATGTTGCCTCACGCGGTGCACCGCCGCCGGAGGGTCAAACGCCCACCGGACCGATCATACAGGAATCGGATGGACGCGCGGCACCTGTGCGCACTATCGAGTACCTGTTAAAGAACCAGCACGACGAAGCGTTGTTCGATTACTACTTTACCAACCAGGTGACGCTGCTAACGCCGGATGGAGCCAGCAAGAATATCGGCAAGCCTGGGATCCACACGCGCGTCGATGCGTCACCCGACGGCAAGTGGCTGCTCGTTCGAACAGTACATCGCCCGTACTCGTACCAGGTTTCACTGAATGAATTCCCGGAGCGGATCGAGGTCTGGTCGCTCGACGGCAAGGTCGCACGCACGGTTACCGATCGTCCGCTCACGGATAACGTGTCCAGCGCACGCGATGCTGTTGAATCCGGGATACGCGTCACTTCGTGGAGACCCGACGTACCGGCGACGATCTTCACGGTAGAAGCGCTGGACGGCGGCGACCCGCGCAAGCAGATGGCGAAGCATGATCGCGTGAGCACGCTTGAAGCGCCGTTTACTGGCGCGCTTCAGCCGTTCATGGATCTTGAAATGCGCTACCGCGGAGTCACGTGGATGTATCCCGACGTAGCGCTTGTCGACGAAGGCACGTCGCGCACAGCGCAACTGCGCAGCTGGGTTGTGAACCCGACTTCCCCTGCGTCGGCAAGAATCCTGTTCGATCGCAATTCGGAAGATCGGTATGGCGACCCTGGCCGGTTCGTGATGGTGCACGATTTCACGACCGACCGGATGGTACCACTGCGCGCGGCGGACGGGCATACGATGTATCTCATCGGGGATGGCGGATCCGCTGAAGGCGACCGACCATTCCTGGACGCGATCGACATGCAGGATGGAAGCAAACGTCGTATCTGGCAGAACACCGGCGATCATTACGAAATGGTTGCGTCAGTCACGGATCCAGCGGGTAGGACCTTCATCACACGGCGAGAGTCGCCGACAGACCCGCCAAACTATTACAGGCGCAACGTGGGCAGTGACGCAGCCACCAAGCTCACGGAACTCACCGATCCGGCACCCGAGTTTGCTGGTGTCACTGGCAAGCTCATCACCTATACTCGCGCGGATGGCGTCACGCTAACCGCAACGATGTATCTGCCGGCGGGGTAT
Organism: Gemmatimonadaceae bacterium; assembly: GCA_039924325.1. Classification (GTDB taxonomy): domain Bacteria; phylum Gemmatimonadota; class Gemmatimonadetes; order Gemmatimonadales; family Gemmatimonadaceae; genus Fen-1247. The sequence goes on along the minus strand of JBDTAZ010000265.1, from coordinate 6,160 downwards.
AATCCGTCACAGAGCCGTCTCCCATTCTTCTTCTGGGCGTATCCGCGTGAATTCCTGTCCGCCGCCGCTGCATCGCAGGTGCGCGGTTCTCCGTACCAGTTCAAACGTCCATCGCTGCCACGCGACAGGCAGTTGCTGCTGCTTGCCGCCGGATACGGTGTGCTTGATGGGCCGTCGATGCCGATCGTCGCAAAGAATGGCAAGGAGTCAAACGACACCTATGTCGAACAACTCGTATCGAGCGCGAAGGCCGCAATCGACGCGATCGATTCGCTGGGTGTAGGCGACCGCAACCGTGTCGGCGTCGGAGGGCATTCGTATGGAGCCTTCATGACGGCCAATCTTCTGGCGCACTCAACGCTATTCCGAGCCGGCGTGGCGGAGAGCGGCGCTTATAACAGAACGCTCACACCGTTCGGCTTCCAGGCGGAGCCCCGTACGTTCTGGCAGGCGGAAAATATCTATTCTGAAATGTCGCCGTTCTTCTACGCAGACAAGATCAAGACTCCAATCCTGTTGATACACGGAGTCAACGACGACAACGACGGCACCTTCCCGATCCAGTCGGAAAGAATGTACGCCGCGATCAAGGGCAACGGCGGAATTGTCAGATACGTCCAGCTCCCGCTGGAGCCGCACGGTTACACATCACGCGAGAGTCTGCGGCATGTGATGTGGGAGACGGTGACTTGGCTCGACAAGTACGTCAAGAATCCTTCCGAGACCAGCAAGACGACGGCAGGCGCGGCCGGCCAACACTAATTGCACCGATGACTGAACCGCACGCGGCGATACCATTCGTCGCGTGCGGTTCAGTCATCGGTGCGCGGCCGTTTCACCCAGTATGTGATCGAGCGCGGCAAGTATTTGATCGACATCGTCCAGGGTAACCGTGAGCGGCGGCCGAATCTTGAGGATGTTATCGGCCGGTCCCTCTGTGCCGATAAGGATCCGCTTCTCACGCATGCGGTTCTTCACGTATTCTGCGACATCTGATGCAGGCGCACGCGTGGCGCGATCGCTAACCAGATCTACTCCGACGAACAGGCCCACCCCTCGCACGTCCCCAATAACGTCGTGACGATGCCGGAGGTCACGAAGGCCCTGTAGCAGATAGCCGCCGACAGCGCGCGCGTTTGCCTGCAACCCCTCTTCGTCAACTATGCGAAGTACTTCCGTACCGATGCGACACGAAAGCGTACTGCCGCCAAACGTGGAGAAGTACTCAATTCCATTATCGAACGATTGCGCTATCTCGGTAGTCGTCATAACGGCACCAAGCGGGTGACCGTTGCCGAGCGGCTTGCCCAGAACGATGATGTCGGGGTTCGCACGCTGTTGCTCGAATCCCCAGTAGAACTCACCAAGCCGACCGAGCCCTGTCTGGACTTCGTCCGCAATGCAAACGCCACCCTCGACGCGGACGCGTGCGTACACCGAGGGCAAGTAACCGTCCGGCGGGATGATCTGACCGCCGACGCTCGGGAATGTTTCGGCGATGAATCCGGCGAGCCGACCGCCGCGCGCGCGAATGCGTTGGACCGCTCCATCGACTGCCGACGCGTAACGCTCCGCAGCATCGTCGCCACGGTGCTCGCCTCTGTACACATCAGCAACGGGCAGAACCTGCACCCATTCGGGAGCGCCACCGCCGTTCGGCTTGCTGAACTTGTAAGGCGACAGATCGATCGCGCCTGTCGTGTTGCCGTGGTACGCGTGATCAACTACCAACATGTCCTTTCCGCCCGTGTGCGCTCGAGCAAGGCGTAGTGCGAGCTCGTTACCTTCGCTCCCTGAATTGACAAAGAACACATGTGTCATACCGACCGGGGCCTTCGCCAGTAACGTATCGGCGAATTCCATCAGTTCAGGTTGCAGGTAGCGTGTATTTGTGTTCACCCGGCGAAGCTGCTCTCGCGCTACCGCAGCAATGCGCGGATGCGAGTGACCTACATGCGGGACATTGTTGTACGCGTCGAGGTACGCCCTGCCCCATTCGTCGTACATGTGCGTGCGCCAGGCGCGCACGAAGAGACACGGATCGGCGTAACTAAGCCGGAGATTGGTCACGAAGCGAGCACTGCGCTCGCTTCTGATTGCTGTCGTGTCGAGCGGTTGATACGCGATACGCACGTCGGGCAAATTGAGCAGCGCTGCAGGATTGGGGCAAAGCGCGGTCCAGTATTCCAGATCATCCGGATCGGCAACGCCGGGCCAGTCATCGCCGAGCAGATCAGGGTTTAGCGCCAGTTGCAGATGGAGATGCGGATCCCAACCGCCGTTCTCGGTGGCGTCGCCCAACTCGGCAAACGCCTCTCCCCTGCCAAGTTCCTGGCCCGCTCGTAGCCGCGACACAGAATCGCGAGACAGGTGCCCGTAAAGCGTGGCGAACGAGACACCGGTTGCTGGCGTGTGGCGGAGAATTACCATGCCACCGTAGTCCAGATGCTGCTCCCGGTACTCGAGAACGTCAACGATGCCATCCAGCGGCGCGTGCACCGAGGAACCGGGCGCCATGAAGACATCGACCCCTATGTGCACGGTGCGCCGATCGGAGCCGCGATGCGGACCGAGTGCGAACGCGGGATCCGTGTAGATGAGCCTAGGTTCACGGTACCGTCCGATCCACGTGGATCGTGCGTCGCCTGCCTCGTCTGAGTCCGCACCGAGTGCAAGCGCCTCGGCGTCTGTCATGCGCGATGGATCACGCGGAATCGTGCAGCCGACGGGAGAGAGTTGACCGATCGGTACGTCGCCCAGATCAACGCCCATGACCGGTGCAAATTGCCCCCGAGCCTCATCGATCCATTCGAGCGTGCGCGACACCGAGTCGCCGAAAGCGTGGCCACATGCAATGCGAAGTCGGGCCGCGACTCGCGCGGCTGGTATTTGCTCGGCGCTTTCAAGCAGACGCCACGCCGGCGCTTCGCTGACGACGACATACGGATCGTCAGGCCGTTTGAGCTGCATCAGCGCCGAGTTGACGACGCTTACGGAGAGGCGCATCAACACGAGCGGCCATATGAGATCGAGCTGCGCGCCAGTGAGCGGAGTTACGTCGTTGTAACCCGCAACGAGCTCGGCGATAGCAAGTTCCAGATCGACCTGATCAAGCGTGACATAAGCGGCAGCAATAGCCAGCTCCACAACCGCTGGACCAGTGGCGATATCACCGAAGTCCAGCAGGCCGCTTATATGAGGCGGCGAGCCAGGTTGCTGCACAACCAGAATGTTGTAGTCGTTGAGATCGTTGTGGATTGCGGAAATCGGCTCGCGGAGAAGTGCCGGCTTGAGGGTCGCGTATCGAGCGCTGTGGCGCTGCACGATGGCACGCCGATCAGGGTTCGCGATCCGTTCCGAGTGTGCTTCGATCCAGTCTGACTTGAGAAGATCCCACTTTAGCTCGCGCTGCATGGCGAAGTGCGAAAAACCGACGAGGGCACGATCGAGATGCGCGATCTGCTGACCCAGCTCTTTGACGAGACCAGAGTCATGCGGCCGGAACAGCGCGTAGTTGCAGCCGTCGAGGAACGAGATCAACCAGACGAACCGCTCTCGTCCATCGCCGTCGGGGGCGACGCACCAGCGAGCTCCTGACAACGTGGGAATCACCGATGGCACACGGAACGCAATCTGAGATGCATCCCCACCGGCATGAACATGGTCATGCGCTGAACACATCATGTCCACCAGCGGCGCATCGCAATCCGCGCGCATCACCTTGAGCACGAAGCGGCGACCGTCGCGGGCAACTACGCGGAAGTTGAGATCGAACTCGCCGGGGAGGGGCTCGAGATCGGCGTCGATGGCCCAGTTGGCGGACAGGACGGCTGCCCAGTGCTGTTGGCTCAAGGGGGCGAGAGCTCGGGAAGGAGTTGGGACGTCATGCAAGGAGCTGTTGCCAGCCTGCCGCGGCCACGTGTTCGAAGATCATGTTCGTTTGAGTGTGCGCCACTGCTGGATGCTCCGCAAGGTATCGCAGCACGAACTCGCGCAGCTCGGACGCGCCAGCGGCGGCAACGTGCAGCAGATAATCGTCGGCACCCGCCATGTGATACAGGGCAAGGACGCCGGGCCACGTCGGGGCGGCCTTTCTGAAGGCATCCACCTCCTTTCTCGCGTGTCTGGCGAGTCTCACCGCAATGAGCGCCTGGATAGAAGCGCCGAGTGCCATGAGATCGATGTCAGCGTGATAGCCGCGGATGTATCCGATGCTCTGCAGGCGTCTCAGCCGAAGCGAAACCGTCGACTCGGCGACGCCCAGCTCGGCGGCCAGCGCAGCCCCGGATACCCTGGCATTGGCGGATACGGCTCTCAGGAGAGCCCGGTCGGTTTTATCGAGCCCACCGTTCTTCGGTTCCATAGTGAAAATCTCCAGGATATTCGCATAATCTGCGATTAATTGGACAGATTTGCAAGATACTACTGAGCTACTTGCCGTTAGTAGAAGATACTGTTTGCGTTACAGGATGAGCACAGCGAAACCGAAGCTGGACACTGTTGCCGTGCACGCTGGCATGGAGGGGCTGACGGCGGCAGGTTCGCACGTCCCGCCAATCGATCTGTCGACGACGAATCCGCTGGTAAGCGTGGAGTCTGGCGGCGACTCGTACGAGCAGCTGGCGATGGGCGGAGATTTGCTTCCCGGCCATTCTGCCGTTTACCAGCGCCTGTGGCAACCCGGCGTCGCGAGATTCGAGACGGCGCTTGCCGCGCTCGAAGGCGCGCACGGTTCAGTGGCATTCTCAAGTGGGATGGCCGCTCTGACGGCCGCCCTGATTGCGTCAGTCAGCAACGGCCGAAAGCACATGGTGGGTGTGCGACCGCTGTACGGCGGCACGGATCACGTGCTAAGCATGGGCTTGCTCGGCACCACGGTCACCTGGTGCGACGCGCATGAAGTCCGCTCGGCGATCAGGCCCGATACCGGTTTCGTCATCATCGAGACACCAGCCAATCCCACGCTCGAGCTGATCGATATCGCCGAGGTTGTAGCAGCGGCAGGCGGCACACCGGTCCTGGTGGACAACACCTTCGCGACTCCCGTACTGCAGCAGCCGATCGAACACGGTGCGACGCTCGTGCTGCACAGCGCCACCAAGTATCTGGGTGGTCACGGGGATGTCATGGGTGGCGTGATCGCAACGAGCGAGGAATGGGTCGCGCGGCTGCGCCAGGTGCGGGCACTCACAGGCGGACTGCTGCATCCATTCGCCGCATACTTTCTGCATCGTGGCATACGCACTCTGCCAGTGCGGGTGCGCGCTCAGCAGGCGACTGCCGCCGAGATTGTTCAGCGCATAAAGGGGCACAAGGCAGTCGGCAGAGTGATGTATCCGGGACTGGCTGGATCGGATCCGACGGGCATTGTCGGACGGCAGATGAAGGGACCGGGATCGATGCTGGCGATCGACCTGGCGGGTGGTTACGACGCGGCCGTGCAGTTTACCGAGGCGTGCGAGTTGATCGTGAACGCGGTGTCGCTTGGCGGAGTCGATTCACTGGTTCAGCATCCTGCGTCACTCACGCACCGGCCTGTGGCGCCGGAAGCGCGGCCAGCCGGTGGTGTCGTACGACTGTCTATCGGCCTGGAAGACGTTGACGATCTGACCACGGACATACTCCAAGCGCTGGATTCAGTTCGTACGCGCGCGTAGTACGCCGAGCACCGATCAGTCGGCGCGGTTTTAGGCAAGCGGGATCACAGCGCAGCAGCGTGCGCGAGTAAAGCCGCCGTTTCTTCCGTCAACTGTTGTACGCACATTTCCATTTGTGAACGGCGCGTACGAAAGCTGAGGACGCAGACCCGGCCGAGATAGCGGTTGCCCGCCATCGCACCGCTCAGCATGAGCTGACCGCGGTTGGTGACACGGTGCATTAGTGACTCCGTCGCCGCGTTCTGCGCTTCGATAGTCTCGAGTCCGGCTCCTTCCAGATGGAACGCAAACAGGGAAAGTTGCGGTGGAGCGTCCATGACAATACCGGGAATGCGCGAAATCCGTTCGGCCGCCCAAACCGCGAGATCGCGTTTCTCCTTGAGTGCTGCGCGGTAGCGTTCTGCACCGAAGATTTTGATCGTGAGCCACACGCGCAGACCTGGGAACCCTCGCGAAAGTTCGGGACCGTATTGTGCCGGATCGTAGAATTCGTTCTGGTTGCC
>JBDTAZ010000264.1:0-5095 GCA_039924325.1 Gemmatimonadaceae bacterium | reverse complement strand
TCTGACCCTACGAGCTGACGCGCCCTGCGTGTCGAGCCTACTCCACAAGATGGCATTCCTCTCTAAAAAACAGGGCGACGTCCCGAAGCGTTCGTTGTGGCAAAGGATCAAGGACGTCGCCCTTACTGACGTCACCGTCATTGCCAAGGGTGGTGTCGATAAGGGATCGCTCGAAAAGATGGAAGAGATCCTGCTCGAGGCCGATTTTGGTGTGCCGGTGACCCTCAGGCTCGTGGACGAGATCTCCAGACAGGCGGCGAGAGGACAGCTCAAGACGAGCGACGAATTCAAGGCAGCATTGAGTAGGGGCGTGGAAAACGCGCTACTTGCGGGAAACGCGAATGTGGCTCTGGTCGCGACCGCCTCCAAGCCGCTTGTAATGCTCATAGTCGGGGTGAATGGAGCAGGAAAGACGACGTTCATCGGCAAGATTGCCAGCGTGCTGCGCGGCCATGGCAAGACGGTTCTGGTTGGCGCAGCTGATACATTTCGCGCCGGCGCGATCGACCAACTCAGGGTATGGGCGGAACGAACGGGTGCCGAATTTGTCGGAGCGCCCCCGGGTACCGACCCTGCGTCGGTGGCGTTCGATGCCGTCAACGCTGGCATCGAGCGGGGCGTGGACGTGGTGATCGTCGACACCGCAGGACGATTGCACACGAGCGGGAGTCTGATGGAAGAACTGAGGAAGATCAATCGCGTAATTGGCAAGCGACTTCCGGGTGCGCCGCACGAAACTTTGCTGGTTCTTGACGGCACTATAGGACAGAATGCGGTGAGCCAGGCTCGCACATTCGCCGAAGCAGTTCCGCTCACTGGACTCGTGATTACCAAACTGGATGGCACGGCGCGCGGCGGCGTTGTCGTCGCTGTGCATGAAGCGATTGACGTTCCGATCAAGTTCGTCGGTGTAGGCGAAAAGGCTACCGACCTCGTGGAGTTCGACGCTGCGCGTTTTTCGCGCGGGGTTGTTGGCGACTGATGGCTCGTTCCAGCACGCCCGCGCACGTCGGCGGCCGCGTGCGGCTGGACACGCCCATCAATTTTCTCAAGGGGATCGGACCCGCGCGCGCGGAAACCCTGCGCAAGCTGGGCATCATTACGGCAGGCGACCTGCTTTGGCACGTTCCCAGGAGGTACGAAGACGCCAGTACGGTGCGTCGTATCGCGTCGCTCGAACCTGGAATGGATGCGACGATCATTGGACGCGTCATATCCAAAGGCGTGATACCCACGCGCAAGGGTCTGCGGATATTTCAGGCTGTTGTGCGTGACGAGAGCGGGATCATTGAAGCGTCGTGGCCGGGCCAACCGTTTCTCGATCGTGTAATTCACAAGGACGACGTGTTGCTCTTGAGCGGACCCGTGCGCTTTTTTCACGGTCGCCAGCTAAATCCTCGCGAACACGTAAATCTCGGCCCGGACGAGAATCCAACGAGCGGCGGTCGAGTGCTTTCGGTTTATCCCTCGACCGAAGGAATATCCTTCAAGATTCTTCGGGCGCTGATCGACGCGCATCTCGATGCGCTTCTTCCGCTCGTCGACGATTATCTAAGTGACGCATTCTGGGCGAGTGCCGGCGTTGTCCCGCTGCGCGATGCGCTCAGGATGGTGCACAGGCCAACGTCAATTGCCGAAGCGGAACGCGGCCGCGATCGCCTGGCTTTCGATGAACTGTTCTTCGTTCAGCTGCTTCAAAGGCGAGCGAATCGTATCGCGCGCGAGCAGCGCTCCGGGATTCGCTTCGAAAACCAACGCCGACTCACGTCGTCGCTCCGGGAGCAGCTGCCCTTTACGCTGACCGGAGCGCAGGTGCATGCGATACGCGAGATCGTTGCGGACATGTGCAGTCCGCGGCGAATGCATAGACTGCTCCAGGGAGATGTGGGTAGCGGCAAGACTATAGTCGCGCTATTCGCATCGCTGCTCGCAATTGAAAACGGTTATCAGGCGGCGGTGATGGTGCCTACCGAATTGCTTGCCGAGCAGCATCACCGAACTTTCACAACGCTGCTTGCTCCGCTCGGTATCGAGCCGCTGTTGCTAAGCGGGAGCCTCGACGCGAGCGCTCGCAAACTAGCCCTCGCGCGCATGGCGAGCGATGAGCCGGTGCTCGTGGTTGGAACCCACGCGCTTTTTCAGGCTGGGATTCGGTTTGCCAATCTGGGGTTCGTTGCGATCGACGAGCAACATCGGTTTGGCGTTGCGCAGCGTGAAGCGATAGGCGCGAAGGGCAATGCGCCGGATACGCTCCTGATGAGCGCTACGCCAATTCCACGTTCGCTCGCGTTGACAATGTACGGGGATCTGGACGTCAGTACGCTGGACGAGCGACCGCCAGGACGTCAGCCGATCACAACCGTGTCGCGTGCGGAGTCGGCGCGCGGGCGCGTATTTGCGTTTGTGCGTCGCGAAATCGAAGCGGGAAGGCAGGCTTATATCGTCTATCCTGTAATCGATGAATCCGAAAAGACAGATCTCAAGGCTGCAACCGTGATGTTCGATAGCCTCACTGCATCTGTGTTCGCGGATCTTCGCGTCGCATTGCTTCACGGGCGCGTCGCACCCGAAGAACGGGATCGTGTGATGCGAGCGTTTCGTAGCGGTGATATCGACATTCTTGTGGCGACTACCGTCATCGAAGTGGGAATCGATGTCCCGAACGCAACTGTCATGCTGATCGAACACCCGGAACGCTTCGGTCTCTCACAACTGCACCAGCTACGTGGCCGCGTTGGGCGCGGCGCCGATTCAGCTTACTGCATTCTGCTCGGCGACGTTGGGGACGAGTCGGCGGAGCGGCTGTTGATCTTTACGAGTACCGAGGACGGTTTCGAAATCGCGCGCCAGGATCTTCGATTGCGCGGCATGGGAGATTTGTTCGGTCAGCGTCAGAGCGGGGAAGCGACATTCAAGATTGCCGATCCGATTCGTGACGAGGCTCTGAATGTCACCGCACACGCTGAGGCCGAACGAGTGCTGAACGAAGATCCGGATCTGGTGTCAAGAGACCATGCCGGAATCAGAACAGTCCTGACCGCGCGCTACGCACGAGCGCTGGAACTGTTTCGCGTAGGTTAGCGATTCACGGACAACCGCGGTTGACTACGGACGCGGACTAGCCAGCCTGCGCTTGATCCGGTCGAGCTCCGCGCTGACTTTGGTGAGCTGGTCCTTGAGCGCGGTTATTTCCGCTGTGCGCGCCTTTAGCAACGAATCGGATGGTGCTGCAACCGGTGCAGGCGGTATCACCGCTGCAGCAGCCGTCTGAACTGCGAGCTCATTTGCAAGTCGAATGGAGTCGGTGCGAGATCTCAGCGTGAGAGCAGCCAGTTCCTGCTCCAGCGATGAAATCGAAGCTGAATCAGCGGCAAGCCGTTTCGCGATCACGTCGTTGTTGCGCACCAGCTTGTAGCCGCACCCCGAACTGAGGAGTGCCGCGACTACAACAATGCCAATTCGTCCGCCGAACTTCATGCCATCCCGGGGTGAACAGGGAACTGACCACTACGCCGAACGTCCGCGGCAACTGGCAGCGTGATTCGGAAAGTCGCGCCGCTACCGGCTACGCTCCTGGCAGTGATACTTCCTCCGTGTGCTTCAACAATTTCCTTGGCGATAGCCAAGCCGAGGCCAGTGCCCTTCGCGGACGCCTTAGCCTGATTGTCGGCCTGGTAGAACTTCTGAAAGATACGTGGAAGCTGGTCTGGAGGTATACCGGCTCCAGTATCTGTGACCTCGATCACGATATCGTTCCTGTCGGACTCCGCTGAGAGCTCAACTGTGCCACCGCGCGGCGTGAATTTGAACGCGTTGGAAAGCAGGTTCCCGACGACCTCGCTCATGCGATCCTCGTCCCATCGCACTTCGCGAGGGAGGGCTTCGGACCGATTGACTTGAAAGTGCACGCTTCGCTGCATTGCGAGTACGCTGAAGGACGACTGCAGCGTGTCCAGGAAGTGCGGAAGGTTTACCTGTCTGCACTCGAGGGCGCCACCCCCAGCTTCGAACCGACTTACGTCGAGCAACCGTCGGACCAGGCGAGTAAGGTTGCGAGCCTGTCCGGCGATTGTCTCGCAGACTTCCCGTTGCTGTTCCTGCAATTTCCCGTAAATCCCGTCTTCCAGCAACTCGACGTAGCCGAGGATGACGTTGATTGGAGTCTTGAGCTCGTGCGATGCTACCGAGACGAATTCCGCTTTGAGTCTGTCGAGCTGCGCGAGTCTGTTGGCCATCGCTTCGTAGCTCTCGGACAATCGCCCGAACTCGTCCTGGCGATTGGGCCGCACCCTGAGCTTGCGGGTGAAATCTCCGCTTGCTACGGCATGCATTCCTGTTTCTAGATCAAACACCGGTCTTGTAATCGAGCCGATCAGCCAGATACTGATCAGACCAGCAAGCAGTATCGCGATTACCGTCGAGATGATCGCGGCGCGCTCAGCGGTTGCGGTGTCGTCCGTCGCAGCGTTCACACTGTCATGTGATCGCGCCCGGAGCACCGCTTCGGCGGCGCCGATGGCTTGCTCAATCACTCCGATGCGGGGCCGTACCAAGTATGTCGAGATCGCCTCGGCGTCTTCGCTTTTTTTGGCGCTCGACTTCGCGTATTCCTCGTTTGCGAGCACCGTCAACGAATCGAGCGCGAGACGAACGTTGACCGAGGCTGTCTTGAGGGAGAAATTGTCCAGTGAATCCGCGAGCGTGCGCATGTGTGAGATCTGATTCATCATGCGCTCACGCGTTTCCGGCGTACCGACGTACACCAGCGCGGTCTCGGCACTTCGCAAATCGTCGGTCCCCTGACGAAGATTCCCGACCAGGAGCGATGCTGCGAATGCACCATTGCGGAGATCCAGCGTCGTTTTATGGACGCGTTCCAGGGAGCGGACCGCGACGATCAGCGGGATCGCCAGAACTACGGCAATTCCGACTGTGCCGATGCCGAGCCGCCGGCGGAGTGTCAACGCGGGCATCATCTACGGTTGCCTCGTCTCACAACGCACGGTATTCTATTCGGCTGCCCACGACTCTTTCGAACGCCCAAATGTCATCCCAGTATCAAACGATTTCCAGCTTGCCTCACCACGTTGGTGAA
>JBDTAZ010000263.1:0-25494 GCA_039924325.1 Gemmatimonadaceae bacterium | reverse complement strand
GCACGCTGATCTGAATAGGGAATGGTGTCGCATGACGCTAGTCAGGAAGACTGAGCGCGTGCTGTAAAAGCAACGCCGCGGCCATCGCGTCAACGTCTCCCTTGCGGCCTTTTGTGGACCCGCCCATGTCTCGGACGCTCCGCAATGCCGCGGAAGTTGTGTATCTCTCGTCGACGTACCGCACTGGCAATCCCGTTCGCTCCGTGAGCGCAGCGCCGACCACGCGCACTTCCGCGCATCGCGGCGTTTCGTCGCCGGCCCCGTCCAGCGGTAAGCCCAGCACAAAACCCTCCGCCTCCAACGCCTCCGCCCGGCGGATGAGTTCAGCGACGGGCGGCCGCTTGCCAGCGCGCCGCTCTATGAAACCCGCTGGCGATGCAATTGTGCCCGTCGGATCGCTGATTGCGAGGCCGACTCGCCTGTCACCGTAATCAACCGCCAGCAGACGGCCGCGTGAGCCCGCCATCAGCCTTCTGCCATCTTGCGGAAGAATTCGGCGTTGTTCTTCGTGCGGGCAAGCTGCTTGAGAAGAAAGTCGATTGCATCTGTCTCTGGCATGTCAGCAAGGAACTGACGAAGTAGAGTTGTGCGATTGATTTCGCTCTGGTCAAGCAACAGTTCTTCCTTTCGCGTCCCCGATTTGAAGATGTCAATTGCCGGGTATATGCGGCGATCGGCGATTCTACGATCGAGCACAAGCTCCATGTTGCCTGTGCCCTTGAACTCCTCGAAGATCACGTCGTCCATTCGCGAGCCTGTCTCTATCAAGGCCGTCGCGATTATGGTGAGGGACCCGCCACCATCGATGTTGCGGGCAGTACCGAAAAACGCCTTCGGCTTCTGAAGGGCCGTGGCTTCGACACCGCCCGAAAGAATTTTCCCGGTTGTCGGCGCGACTGTATTGTGCGCCCTGGCGAACCGGGTGATTGAATCGAGCAGAATCACGACATCATGGCCAGCCTCGACGAGTCTTCTCGCCTTCTGGAGCACCATGTCGGAGACCTGCACATGACGCGCAGCGTCTTCGTCGAATGTAGAGCTTATGATTTCCGCGCCCGGCACGGTCGCCTTTATCTCTGTCACCTCTTCCGGTCGTTCATCAATCAGCAGGATGATGATCCGAACTTCCGGATGATTCTCGGAAATCGCATTCGCCATCTTGGTGAGCAGGATCGTCTTGCCCGCGCGCGGTGGTGCGACTATGAGCCCTCGCTGACCCTTGCCGATCGGCGCCATTATATCCACTACACGCATGCTGAGATCGCCGTCTGCCGTCTCCAACCTCAAACGCGTATCGGGATACTGCGGCCTTAATGAGTCGAAAGGAATACGCGTTTTCGTGGTGTCCGGCTCCAAGCCGTTTATCTGCTCGACACGCAGGAGCGCGAGATACTTTTCCCACGGCTTGGGCGGCCGAACTTCACCAAAAATTTCGTCGCCCGTTCTCAGGTCAAACCGTTTTATCTGCGACGGAGACACATACACGTCGTCTGGTCCGGCTAAATAGCTCCAGTCCTGACTGCGCAGGAATCCGTAGCCTTCAGGGAGGATTTCGAGCACTCCCTCCGCGCGCAATGACACCCCGGCATCGAGCAAACTCTGGCCGATCTTGAGAATCAGCTCAGGCTTGGTCATTCCTTCGGGATGCTCAACTTGCAGGCCGTCGGCCATGTTCTGCAGCTCAACAACCGTCTGCCGCTTTAGTTCCGCTATCTCCACAAAATTCGCTATGTGCGTATTGATGTTGTTGTCGGGCGCTGTCAGAACGCGATGTAGCGCAACGGATGTCTCTTAGCATCCATTACGATTGAATCCAGCTTTGCGTTCGCGATATCAAGTTGTTTTGCGAGCGCGGCCCCTTCACTCGACTTACCGGCGTAGCGCGCGACGCTCGCTCGTAACTGTTCTACAGAGGCAATCGTGCTTCGGGCCTGAACAATCAGTGTAGAGTCTCGTCTGAATCGACCAAATTCGCCACTACCGGTCGTCGCCGCAGCTCCGATGGAATCGGCAAGCGCGCCCACATGGGCGGTCTGCCTACGGAGGCTGGCACTGTCACGGACCAGGCTGGCGATCGTTCCCTTCGACGCCAGCGCGCGATCAGAAAAATTGTCCATCGCTACGTGAACCGCCTCGGCCTGTCGCAGCGACGATTTGCGGAGCGATGCCACGTCGCGGAGTGTCGTGTCGAACTCAGTTTTCAGTGTCGAGATGCTCGCGGCAATTCCGGTCACGCTGTCCGCAAGCGAGGATGCGTCCGCTATTCCCGAGCGCGCCTCAACCTGGGTGCGTGCACGTAAAGTGTCCCCCGCTTTTAATGCCGGCGAGTCACTACTCCCCATGGTGATAGCGATGATCGGACTCCCAACCACTCTGCCACTCGGCTGGATCTGAACGTCGGAATTATGCCGGATGTATCGCAGATAACTACTCAGAACGTCCATGCTGATGGCGACGCGCTCTGTAGTGTCCGCGGAGGGCGGCCGCAGTTTGACTGATTCCACCAGCCCGACCTTCTGACCTGCCAGCCGCACCTCCGTGCCGTTCAGGACCCCGGCGGCGATATCAGTCACCATGTAGATGCGTGAGGTGTCTCCGTGCAACGCCCCAATGCGCGCAAACCGCATCACCGCAAAAACGACTGCGACGATGGAAAGAAGTACAAGAAGTCCAACTTTGAGCTGAGACCAGTTTTCGGCGCGTGGCATGCGGCGGGGAGGGGTGCCGGAGTCGGGCCTGCGAAGGACACGTTGATGCAGCAGGGACGGGCGGGGAATGCAGTGCGCGCGGCGGGATTCGAACCCACGACCTTCGGCTCCGGAGGCCGACGCTCTATCCAGCTGAGCTACGCGCGCGACTATCTATCGACCATGTAAAATAACCGCCCCGCGGCCAAATGGGCGCCAGCGAGAAGGAAACCCTCCCCCCTCTCGTCGCGGGCGGGCGAAAGACGTCACCCCGCCGCAGGGCCGGGTCGGAAAAAAGGGAGAGCGCGATCCTTCTCACGCCCTCCCTTTTTTGGTTGCTCAGCGACGCCTGCCAGCTTGCCGCTGCTTAACGATCCGTGTTCGAATCCATATCCGTGTCTCCATCGTCCAGTGGTGGACTGTCATCGGCTTTCACCTCTGCGGTGCTTGGCACGATCGCCTTTCCACCGTGTGTAGCGAGGAAGCTGTTGACTCCCTTCAATCCTCCCAGCGTGCCGTGAAGATCGCGTAGCTGCGCGTCGAGTTGCGCGGATAGAATCTTGTAGACCTCGAAGGCCTGATCCGTCGGTCGCGCATCCGCGCCGCCCACGTCACTGCCGAGTGCGGCAATCTTGTTGTTGATCCGGATCGGAAAGTTGAGCGGATCCTCGCTAGCATGACTCTGCGTTTGATAGATCGCCTCTTCTATCGTCGTGAGTTTCTGCATGATTGGCTTGCTCTGCTGGTCGAATGCAGCGCGGTCCCCAGCCGATAGTCCCTTCGCGGCTTCGTCCACCTGGTAAAGAACGTTGCGCACCGTCCGCACGGCATTGTTCGCCGCACTCAACGTGTCCCGGATCTTCATAAGAAATGCAAATTGCTCATCCAGATCATGCTGTGTTGCACTTGCGCGCGGATCCTTGAGAAGCTCGAATTTTTGAGTCTCGGACACGCCGCCTGTTGTCATCCGCACCGAGTACGTTCCCGGCGGTGCCGCCGGTCCAGTTACGCCACCGCCCCAGAATACCAGTCCCTTGAACGTGGCTGCGTCTGGATACCGCAAGTTCCATTCGAATGTGTTGAGACCAGCCTTGTTCGCGACGCGAGCGGTCTGCGGGCCGCCGCGACGGCCACCCCGCGCAGCCTGCCCGCCCGTGGAAGCCGTCCGTAGCAATTTCGCGATGCTATCGCGGCTCACGCCGGCTTTTTCGAGACTGTCACGCATCGTAACCCGCTTGGCCGCGGCGTCGATGCTGTCTGCGCGCTGCGTCGAGTCCTGCTCGCTTGTAAAGTGACGGATCACGTTCCCCTTTGGGTCGAGGAAGTCGAGCGTTACTACTTGTTTGGGCGACTTGAGCCAGTAATACACCACCGCGCCGGACGCGGGATTGGCGGCGCTCGGCGGATCGCCCGTCGCGCCGCTGCTTCCACCGCCGTAGAAGTTGGTACGATATACCTTGCGCGGCGCGAACAAGTGCGCGCTCGAAGTCATGATGGCAGGCGTGATCTGCCTCAGCGTGGAAATGTCATCCATTATCCAGAAGCCGCGGCCATGCGTCGCCGCGATCAAGTCTCCGTCCTTTATCGCCAGATCATGCACGGGAACGTATGGCAGATTTCGCCGGAGCGATTGCCAGTTTGCACCGTCGTTGAATGATACCCAGACATCGCGCTCCGTACCCGCGAACAACAGGCCGCGACGTACAGGATCTTCCCGAATCGTGCGCGTGAACTCGGTGCTGGGAATTCCGGTGACGATCTTCATCCACGTCTTGCCGTAGTCTGTCGTCTTGTAGAGATACGGCTGCATGTCATCGAGCTGATAACGATTTGCCGCCACGTACGCCGTACCTGGTGTATAGTGCGATGGCTCGATTATCGAAATCCGCGTCCATTCCGGCAGGTCCTTCGGCGTAACGTTGGTCCATGACTTTCCCGCATCCCGCGTGATGTAGATCATGCCATCGTCGGAGCCGGTCCAGATCAGGCCGGCCTGCACAGGCGACTCTGCTATTGCGAAGACGGTCCCGTAGTACTCGACCGAAGTCTGATCCTTCGTTATCGGTCCACCGGACGCGCCAAGCGTGCGCGGGTCGTGGCGCGTTAGGTCCGGACTGATCGCAGTCCAGTGCTGGCCCTCGTCAGTCGTCTTGAAGACCACGCTGCTCCCCATGTACATGATGCTCGGATTGTGCGGCGACAGCACGATGGGGAAGGTCCACTGGAAGCGATATTTCGCATCCTTCGCATCGTGCCCCATCGGGTTGTCCGGCCACGGATTCACGTCGCGGCTCAAACCGGTATTGGCGTCGAAGCGCGTCAGGAGACCACCATACGATCCGGCGAAGACGACGTTTGGCGAATCAGGCCGTACGGCGATGTAACCGCTCTCACCGCCGCCGACGTCATACCAGTCCGCGACTCCAATCCCACCTGCCTTCCTGCTCGGTCCACACAGTGTGGATCGATCTTGCTGTGCACCACACACGCGGTATGGAAAGTTTGTTGTTGTCTCCACGTGATAAAACTGGCCGGTCGCCTGATACTCAGCGGTCCATGTCGCACCACCATCGATAGTGACAGTCGCACCACCATCATTTGACTCTATCATGCGTTGCGGATCGTTCGATGCAATCCACAGATCGTGGTTGTCGCCGTGCGGAACGCTGATCGACTTGAACGTCTTGCCGCCGTCCAGCGATCGATAGAAGCCAACGTTGGTGACGTAAACCTCGTCGGCGTTCTTGGGATCCGCGAAGATGCGCGTGTAGTACCATGCGCGCTGACGGAGAGTGCGCTCCGTGTTCAGCTTGGTCCACGTTGCGCCGGCGTCATCAGAGCGGAACACACCGCCTGAATCGGCTTCTATAATCGCCCAGAGACGTCCCGCCTTTACCGGCGACGCAGTGATCCCGATGTTGCCGATGATTCCCTCCGGCAAACCCTTGTTGCGCGTAATCTCAGTCCAGTGATCTCCACCGTCGGTTGACTTGAATATCCCGCTACCCGCCCCTCCAGAGACAAGCTTCCACGGCTGGCGATACGCTTCCCAGAACGCGGCGTAGATCGTTTGCGAATCGAACGGGTCAATCTCCAGGTCGGTGACGCCGGTGGAGTCGTTCCGGAAGAGAATCTTCTTCCACGTCTTGCCACCATCGACGGTCTTGTAAACTCCGCGCTCTGGATTTGGGCCCCATACATGTCCCTGCGCTCCTACATAAACAACGTCGGGATTCTTGGGGTCGATTCGGACGCGTGATATCTGCTGGGTTTCCTTGAGACCGACATATGTCCAGGTCTTGCCGGCGTCGATCGACTTGAACACGCCATCTCCGTTGGAGACGTTTCCGCGAATAGGTGATTCGCCCGTCCCGACGTAAACGATATCTGGATTCGACTTGCTCACGGCAATCGAGCCGATCGTACCGCCGAAGTACTTGTCCGTCACAGGCTTCCACGTAATGCCGCCGTCCGTGGTCTTCTGAACACCGCCACCGGTCGTGCCGAGGTAGTACTCTCTAGGCCGAGCGTCCGAGCCGGCCACGGCCGCTGAACGGCCACCGATGAACGGGCCGATCTCGCGCCACTTGAGAGCAGTAAATGCGAGACTGTCATACGTCGCGGACTGCCCCTGCGCCGCGGCGACCGGCGCCATCCCAAAGGCGACCAACGCTACCCGACCAAAGAATCTGCTGACCTTCACGAGCACTCCTCCAATTGTGTACGGCGAAACCGTATGAGTCATCCCCACAAGCCGGAATCCAAGGCCCAGCGGGTGCGGCCAGACAGTCGAGAATCTGCAGTCAGCGGAGTCCGCGCACTCGTACGGGTTACTCCCATTGCACTCGCCAGCCCGGACTTTCAGAGATAACCTAGCCTTTCGGCCTACGCTTCGCAGCGAGTCGGTGTTGTGAAGTTGGCGCTCATCGCGAATAGATTTGTCGCATGACTTCATCTGCAATCAAGCTTACGGTTCTCCCAGGCGACGGGATCGGTCCCGAGGTTGTCTCGTCCGCCCTTAAAATCATATCCGCCGCGGGCGTCAGGCTCGAGCCGGACGTCCAGGTTGCCGGCGCACAAGCCTTCCAGCGCGGCGTCGAGTCTGGCGTTCCGGCTGATACCATAGCTTCGATCGAACGGACTCGGCTGGTCCTCAAGGGGCCACTGGAGACGCCGATCGGCTTCGGCAACAAGAGTGCGAATGTCACTCTACGGAAACTCTTCGAAACTTTCGCCAATGTCCGTCCAGTTCGCGAACTGCCCGGCGTGAAGACGCCGTACTCCGGCAGACACATCGACATTGTTGTGGTCCGAGAAAACGTCGAAGATCTCTATGCCGGCATTGAGCACATGGAGACGCCCGCGGTCGCCCAGTGCCTCAAGCTCATCACGAGACCCGGCTGTGAAAAGATCACGCGATTCGCATTT
The DNA here is from genome assembly GCA_039924325.1 of Gemmatimonadaceae bacterium. Taxonomy (GTDB): domain Bacteria; phylum Gemmatimonadota; class Gemmatimonadetes; order Gemmatimonadales; family Gemmatimonadaceae; genus Fen-1247. The sequence continues at coordinate 18,379 of JBDTAZ010000263.1, read as the reverse complement.
GAGTACGCAATGGCCGAGGGGCGCCACAAGATCCACTGCGCCACCAAGTCCAACATCATGAAGCTCACGGAAGGACTCGTACAGCACACCTTCGAAGACATTTCGAAGGAGTACGCGTCAATCGAAGCGCGTCACATACTCGTTGACAACGCTGCCCACCAACTTGCAATGCACCCCGAGCAGTTCGACATCATTCTGACGACGAATATGAATGGTGACATTCTGAGCGATCTAACCTCGGGCCTGACCGGTGGACTCGGGTTCGCGCCATCAGCGAATATCGGAAGCGATGTCGCCATGTTCGAAGCCGTTCACGGTTCGGCGCCGGACATTGCAGGTAAGAATCTCGCCAACCCAACCGCATTGATTCTCAGCGCACTGATGCTGTTGCGTCACGTAGGAGAAGGGAAGGCGGCGTCCGAAATCGAGCACGCGGTGCTGGTGACTCTAGAAAGCGGCGTCCGCACTGGCGACATGGAAGGGTCCCGCGCGGCGTCGTCGACGACTGAGTTCACTGATGCAATCATCGGGAACCTGGGCAAGAAATCCCAACTCGCCAAGCCCCGGGAATTCAAGCGGATCAACGTTCCGCAGGCGAGCAAGGAAGTTGGTCATGTGAACGTCGCCACGAGAGCTGTTGTGGGAGTTGACGTGTTCATCGAATCACTCGAGCATCCGTCGCAGATCGGCCCGGTTCTCCAGCGCCACGCCGAAGGGACCGGTCTGGAGCTCAAGGTGATTTCGAACCGCGGCACCGCAGTCTGGCCCGAACTCGGACACGGCACTTCACTGGTCGATGCGTATCAGTGTCGCTTCGTTGCGTCGGCGCCGGCAGACTCGGATGTCACCGATTCGCAGATACTGGATTTGCTGCAACGCGTATCGACAAGTTACCGATGGGTACACATCGAGAAGCTGCAGCGGTTCGATGGCAAGGACGGATTCAGCAAGGCTCAGGGCGAGTCGTAGCCGCGCCTCTGGTGCGAGCACTACGCGAAATCGACCGTGAATGCTCTATGCATTCACGGTCGATTTGTTATTCAGCGTCACTTACTGCGTCTGAGCTACATCACAGATTCTGAGTGCGTCGAGACACTACGAACTATTTCTCGCCACTCATGCCGATTACACCGGAAATTCCATAGATGAAGCCGTTCGAAGCAATTATGCCCGGCTGCACGACCGGCTGATTGTTGACTTCCGGATGGCCGTTCTCATACCCGAATCGAATATGCGTCCCGCGCATTGTCGTAGCGGTTTTCAACTTGAGGATTTCACGCGTGTCGATTTTGCCACTGACCATGAGGTTGAGCAGCATATCGCGCAGCTTCACGGAATCGGCGCGAAGCGCCGCCATGTCGTCAGGCGAGATCTTGGCAAAGGCGGCGTCGGTTGGTGCAAAGAGCGTCATTGGCGCTGCGCCGCGGAGTGACGGCATGAGATGCGCTTCGTTCAGAAGCGCCGTGAGCGTCTTGTAGTTCGGCATCCGGGCCAACTCGGCACCAATCGACTCACTTCCGGCAGGCATCCGTTGATTTGTAGTAACTGTCGTCGTGACGACCGCAGTGTCCTGCCGGACGTGAACCACGGTATCCTTGCGGACCGTGACGACTGTGTCGCGTCGGACTACCGTCCCCTGTGCAACAGCAAGCGTCGGCGCCAGCCCGAAGCCTGTCGCGACCAGTCCAGCAATTGCAAACCTCGCAACGTTTTTTCGCTTCAAGACATCCCCCTGAGAGTTAAGCCTGAGGCAGACCAATTGGCATGCCCGTTTGGGGGTGTAAGTGCATAGGCAGGGCCAGACAACGAACATTTGCTGGCAACGTACGGATCGAACGAGCGTTCGGCGATGGCGGAGCTTAGTCTTTTCGCTTTCGCCGCGGACGGCGAAAAGCCCGATTCCTTAGCGGGCGCACGCGGGTGGGCTCGCCGGGGCGAGCGAAGATGTGGATTCCCTGCGTCACGAGCGCCTGACCAGCCGCCATGACGTCTTGAAGGCGGACAACCTGGAGGCTTGTGTTTCCGACTCGTGCCGCCTGGACCCATCCTCGGCGCAGGGCTTCGTCATACACGACGCCGAAATTTCGGAGCTTCATGGCTTCGCTGGCGAATGCGTAGACCGTGATATCCTTGTGGACGCCGTCTCGACCGATGATTGATGCGGCCATCGGCTCCGGAGTGTACACGTCTACCGGCGCCGTGTCTCGAAACATGTGCTCGAGGTAGTGCATGAACGTGAGAACATCCAGGTCAACATCGAACAACAGCGCCTTGGTGTCGAGCTCCAGCATTCGCTCGAAAGGCGAGTTCTCACCGCAGGAGTGCTGCAGGTCCTCGTGGCCCGCAACGAGCCACTCTGCCCGCGGCCCGTACGCCAGGATCGGATGCAGCGGATTGGCACTCCGGAGTACGCTCTCCCGCCGGCGGAATAGTTCGGAGAGGAGCCCCATTTGGGATGGCGTTCGCCTAACGTTGAACGGCTTTCTCTCGTTCAGATAATCGCGCGCCGAACCACCATAGGGCATTGAGACCATGAAGAGATTCCCATCGGGACCCAGTACCTTCTGGACACAATCGAGAACGTCCACCGCGTCACCTGAAAAGCCGTTCAGGTTGCTAAATGACGATTGCATCAGCAGGGAATCACCTTCCTTGATTCCCAAAGATCGCAGCTTCGCTTCGAGCTGGGTCGGGCCGTATGCATAGACGATTCGAAATGCGCGTTCCCTGACCTTGCGCGCAGCCGCCTTTATGACTTCTTGTGTTTCGGTGGGAAGCAGGCCAAGCCACGCTCTAGGCTTCGCGAAGTCTTGCGCCCTCACCAGCGGATTACCGAAGCCGGGCCCGACACTTCGCCGCACGTCCTCACGGACAGATCTGCGTTTATCATACCGTGTCGTAACTTACAGCCAGATGCCGCCTTTGCGAGCCGTACGTTGGAGCCAAGAATACATTTATCCATGATATGAACCTCCTTGCAACGGTCGAGAACTTCTGACTCGGCAACAATTCCGGTGGGTGCCGAGCGGCCGCGCCGCCACCGCGGTCATAGTAGGCGCGGAGCCTCGCAAGGTCGTCACAATCGCGCGATCACTGCATCGTAGCGGCATTCGGTCCGTCGTGGCACTTGGCCCCGGCGAGGCGCTTCACGTTTCGTCGCGCGCTATTGCGGGAACGGTGCAGCTCCAGGGAGATGTCACGGAAGCCGCTCAGTTGCTTTGTATGCTTGTCAAATCAGAAGGAGCCGCATGGGTGGTGCCTACGAGCGATTCTTCGATGAGAATAGTCTGCGCGGGATACGAGGAGCTTACGCGGATCTGCGCCGTGGCTTGCCCGCCACCAGGGATCGTGCAGCGCGTTCTCGATAAAACCGCAACTCTCGAAGTGGCGACGAGGTGTGGCGTACCGGTACCGCAGTCCTTCTCGATCATCGACATAACTGACCTTGAGGAAACGCTCCCGACCCTGCCATTCCCCATAATCGCCAAACCGGGTGATTTGCGTTACGCTAGTTCGCGCCAATTCAAGACACGAAGATTCGCCAATGCACAGGAATTGCGCGCAGCGTTCTCCAAAAACAGACAGTTCGGTGACGGGCTGATTTTCCAGAGTTATCACGGCGGACAGGGTGTCGGCATCGAGCTATTGATGCACGATTCGACTCCCATCGCGGCCTTTCAGCATCGTCGCCTGTCGGAGAATCCGCCGTCCGGAGGCGTCGCGGTTGTTGCGGTTGCGGAGCCTGTCGATCCGCAACTGTTGGACTATTCCGTGACGCTTCTCAGAGCGCTCGAATGGGAGGGAGTCGCGATGGTGGAATTCCGCCACGACGCGGCGACGGGCGAGACAGCACTCATGGAAGTGAATGGTCGATTCTGGGGCTCACTTCCGCTAGCGGTGAAAGCGGGAATGGACTTCCCGTTATACGCGTGGCAAGTCGGCCAGCGGTGCTCGCCGGTCGTACCGTCAACGTATCACGTTGGACTTCGCATTCGGTGGACTGCTGGCTCACTCAAACGGTTTGCGCACGCGTTTGCCGACCGCCCGGAGCGAATTCGATTCATCTCTGCGCTTGGCCAACTCCTTGCGGACTTTCGACCAGGAACGCGATCCGCAATGTGGTCTTCTGGAGATCCACTCCCGGCAGTTCAGGAAGTGGTGCGCGTGTTCGCTCAATGGGTGCGTCAATCGACAAAAGGGGTGGTGCACTTCCTGGTACCAGCCGGCGCGCTGTCAATCGCCAACTCTGCCAGGTTCCTTCCCGCAGATCGACGCGGATTGTACCTCAGACGGGGAATCGCAAGAGCGCTGGGGCTGGAGAAGCAGGTATCACTTCCGGCGCCAATTCACGCCGTCGTATTCGTCTGTCACGGCAACATCATGCGAAGTGCCTCGGCCGCGCAGTTTCTTCGCGATGATCTCAACGCTCAGGGAATCGATGACGTTCTCGTTACTTCTGCGGGCACGCACGCACGAAACGGAAAGGCGGCCGACCCCCGTGTCCTGCAGGCCGCGGCTTCGATGGGAGTGAACCTCGCCGCACATCGAGCGACATTGCTTTCCGCGGAAATAATCGAGTCGAATGATGTGATATTCGCGATGGACGAATTCAACTTCGTGAACATCGCCGCCGATTTCCCACAGTCGCGCGGAAAGCTGGTTCTATTCGGCGGGATCACTCCTGACGGAGTCTATACGCCCCACGAAATCACCGATCCTTACACAGCCGGCCAGGCACAGGTGACAGAAACCATCGGTGTTATCAGGCGCTACGTTGCTTCGCTCACTGCAGCCCTTGCGGCGCACCGCCGCAAAGTCAATTCGTAACGCGTACTCGGGCGCCGCCCGTTGTCACGCTCGCCCGCGTTCAGACCAGGATTTCCCGATGTGCACCGGGTCGCGCAGTACTCGAGCTGCCGCTTGCAATCCTTTTTGTACAGGGCCGGCAAGACTGTAGCTGGCGGCGCTCAGAGGCACGGATCGCGCGCCGAATCCGCTCTTGAAACGCCTGAGGCCTTCTGCTTCCGCACCAGGGCTCGTGCCGCCGAGGTTGAACACCGACTTTCCCTCGCTCGCAAGCAATCGGATGATTTCGGATACCAGGAATGTGGACGCACCTAAATCAAAACCCTCCGTGGTGGTGCCGGCAGACTGATAGTAGGCGCCCAGCGAAGAATGCAGTACCAGTAGGGATGAGATGACCATCTCATTCTGATACGCTTGAAACAGTCGCGCCGCGCCGGACTGCAGGAATGCGCGCGCGTAAGCCGTGTCTGTGGAGTTCACGCCAGGGATTTTCTCGCCCCGTTGTGCGCGCCGCTGAATGGACTGGGCCATCAACTGACAGTGAACGTCAGCAGCGGCGAGTTCCGACGTGGAGGTAACCGTTATACCGAGTTTGCTGGCCTTCTTGATGTTGCGACGGTGGTTGGACCCAAATTGCGGCGGCTCCGGTGAGTCGAGTTGTACTACCCATTCGGTTCGATCGCGTATTTTCGATGGTGCTGACCATGTCGGAAGCGTCACTGACTCCGTGCAGAAACTCCCAACAGAGACGTCAGCCACATGATGCTGCCGGCAAAAGCGCCAGACCCCATCCCAGAACTCTTCAGTGTTTGAGCAGGACGGGGCGGAAGTCAGTTCGAGAGTCCGGCCGATCGCGCGTCCACTCAGATAGCCAACCGCTGCGGTGCGAGGGACGTTCGCATTTTCAACCGCGAAAAGCACTACTTTCGCGCCTAATGCGCGACGCGCCGAAACGTAAAATGTCGTGTCAAACGGATTTGCTGGATTCGCGGCCTGCAGACCCTGTAGCTCAATCTCTCCTGGATCAATTACTTCGCGAAAGGTCATGTGCTCCCGAAGGTGATTTCGGCTTGGCCAGCGTCGATCAGGAATTTCGCCGCCCAGTTCAGGAATTCGTAGGTACCGTATTCCCCATCCACCGGAAAGGAGCCCTTGACTCCGCCTCGAACCCCTGCTGGTCCGCTCAAATGAACAGTCCGACGCACGTAGCGAAGCAATCGCCGCGCAGCGTCACGATACGCTGGTCGATCCAGTTCACCGTGAAGCAGCAGCAGTGAATGTGCGATCTGAGCGCTACCGGTTACACAAACCCACGAGACTGCGCCGTTCCATAACTTGTCCAGCCGTCCGGCAAGAAAGCCATCCGCTGCGACAGTTTCGCTAAGCGCATCGGCGGTCCTCACGGCTGCGTCGAGCACGTCCTGCTCGCGGGTGTGCAGAAAAATTTCGGTCAGCCCGCGCAAGGCGTATCCGATTGTGTGAGTAAGCGGCGCATTCGGAAGAGTCAGACAGCAACAATCAAACCAACCGTTAGAATGCTGTTTTGTGATGGCCCATCGCGCGTTCCGTAACGCCGCCTGGGCATACCGTTCGGCTACACCGGGATCATAGGTGGCGCGCGCGGCTTCAATCAGACCCCACGCAACATGCGTTTCATACGTTTTCTCGCCGGCCGCTGCGAACGGGGTCGGAAACTTTCGCCAGCACCCGTCGGCGTCCATCGTATCCACGAGCCATTGAGCGGCGCGGTGCATCGGCTCGGCATACTGGCCGCCAAATTGCCGCTTGGCCGCGGCGAGTCCCATGAGGATCTGCCCAGTGTTGAACGTGACCGGCACGCGCGGACGAGCGCGGATCGTCCCCCCCTGGAATCCTCCCTCCGGGAACTGAATGCTTACGAGCCAGTCCGTCATCCTAAGTGCACGGCTGATCAGCTCTGGTTCGTTACGTCTGATCCCGGCATCAATAAAAGTCGGAACTATGTAACCAGATGTTTCTGGATATGACGCGGCCCAACCGGTTAACAGGCTGAAGTCTCGAGCAGCGCCACCGTCATTCGTAGGGGACAAGTCTTGCGCAGCGCCGAGCCAGCCAAGGGCTGCAAGTTCGACAGCCTCTACACCAGGATCTGTCGCTGGTAAACCACGCGCATCTAGCCGCCGCTCGGCCTTTGCGGCTACCGAAAGGGTGATTTGGTCAAGTTGAGTGCTGGCGAACTTCTTGAACTTAGAAAGCATTTAATATCGGTTGAGTGCTGAACCTGTGCGCTTTGATGCACACATCCGTCGGTTCGGAAGCAGGATCGGCTACCACGCGCGTTCGGTTAAAGAACACCCCAAGCTGCCGGGAATGCTATACGTCGGAGTCGTTACCAGGCAAGGCCTATTTTAGGACGGCGTCAGATTTCGAAAAGATCATAATGTGTCGGAAACCGGGACCTGCCTCGATGGTGCTAGCGCCCTTCAGCTTCCAACGTCCCAATCGCGTGCAGTCGAGACAGTTTGACTTAAAGCGGCGACGGACAGCAATGTTAACATGGGAGAGTCCGCAGCACCGCGCGCTAAATGTATGGCGCCGTCGTGCTAAATTCCCGCATCGCGTAAACGCGATCGTTCACCTTTACACCCTTACCGATTATCCCTCTGCCACCAAGCCCGCCCGAGTCTTCCGGACCGCCGGTTGAATTCAGCAAAATTCCACCCGAAAGCTCCGTAGCGCCGTCGCCTGGATCCGACCGCGCGCTGGTTCACGGGATCGCGTGGACGGCCGGGGCAAAGTGGGCGACCCAAATAGTGACTTGGGGCTCGACGATCGTTGTAGCGCGACTCCTCACACCCGATGACTACGGGCTTGTCGGCATGGCTGCTGTGTATCTCGGGCTGGTCGCAGTTGTTTCCGAGTTCGGGATTGGATCGGCGATCGTTACGCTCCACGACCTCAGCAAGGAGTCAATCGAGCAACTGAACGGCCTGTCGTTCATACTCGGCACGTGCATGTTCGCGCTGTCCTGTGCCGTCGCAAAACCTCTGGCGGCGTTTTTTCATTCGCCGCAACTCGTATTAGTCGTTCTGGTATTGAGTACTTCCTTTGTTGTCGGCTCGTTCCGCTCTATTCCCAACAGCCTGTTACAACGAGATCTCAAATTCAGGGAGATCGCGGCTATCGATTCGGTCAAGGCAATATTTGGAGCAGTCGCAGCAATCATCCTCGCGATATACGGCCTTCATTACTGGGCACTCGTTCTGAGTGAAGTCGGCGGAGTATTTATTGCGACACTTCTGACCGTTGTACTTCGCCCAAGAAGACTTTCTATCCCGCGTTTCGGGACTATTGAAACAGCAATCACCTTCAGCCGCGACGTGCTCGTATCGCGACTGTCGTGGTTCATCTACTCGAACTCGGACTTTCTTGTTGCGGGGCGTGTGCTCGGGCGTGCGTCGCTTGGAGCGTACGACTTCGCATGGACGCTAATCAATCTGCCCGTAGAAAAGGTGACGGCCATGATATCGGGGGTTGCACCTGCGATCTTTTCTTCGGTACAGCACGACGTTTCGCTTCTCAAACGATATGTGCTTGGGCTTACCGAAGGCGTTTCGCTGGTCGCGTTCCCCTTTTCCGTCGGAGCAGCGCTCGTTGCGCACGACTTGATCATCGGAGTGTTCGGCGAGAAATGGGCACCAGCCATTGCTCCCCTTCGACTGCTCGCCGGCTACACAACGATTCGCTCGATCATGCCAATTCTTTCGCCAGCGCTCACGGTGCTCCGCCGGACGCGCTTTCTGATGTATTACTCGATTACGTTGGCGCTGATCTATCCCGGTGTATTCTACTTTGCATCGCGTTACGGCATTATTGGCATCGCTGCCGCCTGGGTTGTGCTCTATCCGTTAAGCGCCCTGCCGCTCTGGTGGCTCACGTTCAAGTTGATATCGACTGCGCGAGAATATTTTACGTCGCTTCGCGCTGCTACGGTTAGCTCGATCATCATGGCGGGATTCGTACTTGCCGCGATCTACCTCATCCCGGCGGAGGTCCCGCGCTTGATCAAATTGGGAATCGAAGTTGTGACAGGTGCGGTCTCGTATTCGGCGAGTGTTCTGCTGATCTTCCCGGAACGCGTGCAAACCTTCAAGCGAACAATTCGCGGGGCATTCTAAGCAGGTGCAGCGGGACGCGTCGTGATGAAACGGAAATAACCGGCCTGAGCGCCATACAGCTGGCTCGCGCGTGCAGCGTGGCCGTAGCTAGTCGACCTGCGTTGGGCCGCGCACCGTGTCGTCCGCAGTTGTGACTGCGGTGCCATCTCCGTTCTTCCTGGCATCCGTCCCCGACTCGACGTCGTGTTTTTCGAGTAGTCTGTACAATGTCGTTCGGTCGATGCCGGCAAGTCGAGCGGCCTTGGACATGTTGCGATCCGCTCGCGCTACCAGTAACGAGAGATATTCCTTCTCGAAGTGCGTGAGTACAGCTTCCTTGGCCGGATGGTAGGCTCGCGTCATAAGATGCGCTGGCCAGCCGCGACTCACTACGCTTTGCAAACCGGCATCGCTCCTGCCGGGTATATCGTCGGGTTGAATTGCTGTGCCAGCGTCGGCGAGCACGGCGAGGTGCTCCATCATGTTCTGGAGTTGGCGAACGTTACCGGGCCAGGACAGCGACGTGAGGAAATCGAGCGCCGAGCTTGACAGGGATGGGCAGTCCCCGTCGGTGATGCGATGCCGGCGCCAATATTGAGCGAGGAAGTGGTTTGCCAGCAGCGGAATGTCTTCGAGCCTATCGCGCAATGGCGGAAGATGTAGTGGCACCACGCGGAGGCGGTAAAACAGGTCGTCCCGAAGCAGGTGGGTGCGGACTGCTTCGTCCGGATCGCGATTGGTGGCTGAAATGAACCGTACGTCAACGGTGACTTCTTCCTGTTCACTTCCTACGCGTCGCACGACACCATCCTGAATTACGCGCAGCAGTTTTGCCTGCAGCGCCAGCGGCATCTCCGTCAGCTCGTCGAGAAACAGAGATCCGTTATGCGCCACCTCAAGCAAGCCGGGCTTATCGCGGTCAGCGCCGGTGAACGATCCTTTTTTGTGGCCGAACATCTCGGACTCCAGCAGCTGCGCTGGAAGTGCGGCACAGTTGATCGCGACGAATCGCTTTCCTGCCCGTCGACTCTGCTTGTGGATAAGCTGCGCGATTCCTTCCTTGCCGGTTCCGCTTTCTCCGCTGATCATCACGGACGCATTCGTCTTCGCAACTCTTCGGGCGAGCTCGACGGCTCGGCAGAATGCGGGGGACACGCCGATGAGTGCCTCCATGCCGTCGTCGACCGCTTCTAGCGCAGCGCCGCGGGCCGTCGCGGGTGCGCCTCGACCCTCGAGAATCCGGTGGGCCGCACGCCCGACAACGAGCTGGAGTTGGTCCGCCGTGAACGGCATCGCGAGGTATTCCCAGGCGCCAGCTTGCAATGCCCTGATATTTGTTTCGACGCTCGGATTACCGGTCATCAGGATGACCAGAGACTCGGAGCTGGCAGCCTTCGCGGCGTCGAGGATTTTCATCCCCGATACACCGCTCATGAAGAGGTTGACGAGCACCACGTCGTATTTTCGCTTCTGGAGCAGGCGCAGTGTTTCTTCACCCGTCGCACTTCCGGTGACTGCATAACCCTCGCCTCGGAGCACCGCAACGCAGCCCTCCCGCAAGGAGTCGTCACACTCAACCACAAGCAGTCTCAGCTCGGCTCGCGCGCCGGCGGCGGCAGTGTCGTTGGCGACGCTGCGGTGGCCGACCTGGCTAGCTGACATCAGACGCCAACCTGGAAGTCGCATGTGCTTGGGGAAAAGCAATCAAGACGGATGGTGTTGTTGCGTTGGCGCCACAAAGTGCTTGGATTGGCAAATATGGGTCTCCGACTGGGTAGCACAAGGGAAGAGGTTGCTAATAGGGACCGCCCCGGTGCCGATACTGAACCGTGGGCCTGGCCCCTGTTGGATCCATGCAACGCTGTTCCGGTAACGTGACTACCCCTATCTTTCGGCACTGCAGATGAAAAACTCAATCGTGCCCGCGACCCAGTTCCGGGACGGCGCCCCAGCGCTCCCCGGTACGACCGATATTGCTCCGATCGATCTGACCCCCCAGTGGGTGGGAGACGACGAATCCGAGGGCGGCGGCGGCGCCAAGCTTCGGCGCTACTGGGCGGCGGTCAAGCGCTTTAGATGGTTGATAGTGGTCCTTGCAGCACTAGGGACGGCCGCCGGTGTGGCTGCCACCCGGCTAATCGATCCAATCTATGAAGCCCGCGGCGCTGTCTGGGTATCCGACGTCGGTAATAATGGCGGCGGCGGCGGGGCATACCGCCCGCCGGAACTCCTTCCCAACGGGTCATGGACTCAGCTCATTCGAAGCTTTGCGGTAGTTGACAAGGTCGTCGCGCAGCAGCGCCTCTGGGTGAAGGCCAAGACGTGGCAGGATTCAACAGCTCTGGAGGGGATCGAGCCTACCGCCCGAACCATGCCCGGCGACTACACGCTCTGGTCGGATTCTACGAAAGGCATCTACTCGCTCGGCGAAGTCACCAGAGGCATTTTCGAACACGGCAGCCTCGGTGATTCCGTCGGCCGGTCGGTTGGGTTCGCGTGGGCGCCGACGCGCGCGTCGTTGCATGGAGATCAGCAGGTGAGGTTCACCGTCGTGCAGCCGCGCTCGGTAAGCATCGGCTTGATCGATCGTCTGACTGTGGCAATGCAGGACAACAGCAACTTCATGAACCTCACGCTCACCGGAACGACGAAGTGGGAGACCGCGCAACTTCTGAATGTTTGGATGCAGCAGTTTCTGAATACGGCTGGCGACCTCAGGCGCGGCAGTCTTAACGCGCAGGCTGGGATCCTCTCCAGTCAGCGCAGCAGTGCTGAGTCCGCTGTAAAGGGAGCAGAAGACGCGCTTCAGGCCTTTCGATCGAATGCAATCACCAAGCCTAAGGAATACGTAGGTTCGCCTGATGCAGCTTCGGTCGGGATCGCGCCGCCGCAGGAAGGGCTCACCTCCGAATATTTCAAGAACCAAACAGCGTATCAGGACACCAGGCGAAGCCGCGAAGCGCTTCAGGGCCTAATCCCTTCAGCGCGGCAGGGAAACTTTTCGCCCGACGTACTGGCTTCCATTCCGGCAATTCAGAACGCACCGATGCTGAGTGCGGCGCTCAAGGACCTCATCGACCAGGAAACTAAGCTTCGTCTGCTACGGCAGTCCTACACGGATTCGTTCCCGGCTGTGAAGATGCAGGCGGCAGCTGTCCGTGAACTCCGATCGCAGACGATCCCGAATCTGATGGCGACGCAGGTCACGCTACTCACCCAGCGCGAAAAACTGCTGGCAAGCGACATCCACGCTGATTCGGTTTCATTGCACGGCATTCCGGCCAGAACTACCGAGGAGCAGCGCCTGAACCGCGATCTGGGTACGGCCGTAGGGCTGTACAACAACGTTGATACCAGATACCAGACGGCCAGGCTTGGTGCCGAAAGTACAGTCCCCGACGTGTCGATTCTCGACCCTGCGCTGCCAGCGGCGAGCGCACAGCGAAACGTGAAGGCTCTCCTCGTCGGCGGCGGCTTCATGGCGGCGGCTGGATTGGGTGTGGTCATAGCGCTTCTCTTCGATTTGCTCGATCACCGGTTCAGATACCAGGAGCAGATCCCCGACGAGCTGAAGATCGACGTCATCGGTGCCGTTCCAACCGTCCCCAAGCCGGGCGATGGAGAGAAGGATCCGGACGCGGTGTTACAGAGCGTGGAGGCATTCCGAAGTTTGAGGATGAGCGTGCACCACCTCTTCGACGCTCCGCCAGTCATGGTTACCGTGTCGAGCCCAGGAGTGGGCGACGGCAAGTCGATGATCGCGTCCAACCTCGCGCTGTCATTCGCGGAAGCCGGGTTCCGAACACTGTTGATTGATGGTGATATCAGGCGCGGCAAGCTGCATTCGATATTCGGCATCGAGCGGCGACCAGGGCTCGTAGACTACCTCTCCGGAGACGTGGACGGAGCGCACGTGATGCGCGAAGTGCCCGTGCACGGGCCCCTCACTGTAATCGCGTCGGGTACTCGGAAGCATCGTGGGCCTGAGCTGCTGACATCTGCGCGACTACCCGCGCTTCTCAACATGGTACGCCCCAAGTTCGACGTCATCATCGTCGACAGCGCACCACTGGCGGCTGGCGTGGACGCGTATGCGCTCAGCGTTGCAACGCGCAACCTGCTTCTCGTTATGCGTACCGCCCACACGGACCGTCGCGTCGCGAAGGCCAAGCTCAAATTGGTGGAACGGTTGCCGGTTCGGATACTTGGCGCCGTCGTGAACGCGGTCTCTTCGGGCGAACTCTACACTGAATACTCATACCTGTACGGTTACGGCGAGGACGCCGACCTGGACGCCCAGGCGATAAGGGATGAGGCCAACGCTCTCAATTCGGGCGCAGCGGAGACGTCGAACTGACCCCTTACTGCGATTCGTAGTTTCGCATGAAGTCTTTTTATGAAAACGAGGACGTCGGCACGCAGGAACGCCGACGTCTCCTTGTTATCAGCTATCACTTTCCACCGGACAGGGCAATTGGTGCACGTCGATGGGAAAAGTTCTCACACTTCGCGGCGGCTCGCGGGTGGGGGATGGATGTCGTGATGCGTGGCGATCTGCCGCCAAACGATGTGGACGACGCGAGGAGCGCGCTCCCCTCTGGAGTCAGGGTGTTCGCAGTAGCTGCTCCCGCGCTTCGAATCGAACGGTTGGAAAACGCCGTGTGGCGAACGCTGAAACGGTGGCGGACGCCAGACTCCGGCACAACCGGTAAATCGGCGGCTGGTGCTCCACAGCATGCGACGCGCGCAACCCGCCCTGCTCGCCCCGCGTCGGTTGCGCGGAGCGACCTACGCTGGGCTTTGCATTCGCCGCGTGGTTGGTTGCGTGGCTACTGGGCGGCGCTTGACTTCGCTCGTATCAGCGCGTGGGGCGACGAGGTATTGGCCGCGGTTGCTTCGGTCTTCGACCCACGCATTCATCGGGCTATCATTACTTCGGGTCCGCCGTTCATGATGCACGATGTCGGTCGAAGATTATCGCTGCGTTACCGGATCCCGTTGGTGATGGATATGCGCGATCCGTGGAGCCGTGTGGAACGACTCCCCGAGGCAATCGCGACGCCGGCCTGGACAAAACTCGCGGCGCATTACGAGCGACTGGCGGTGGAACGTGCGACGTTGATCATCGTCAATACGGACGTGGCTCGCTCGCAGATGTCGGCCACCTATCCACTGCGGTCTCGTGACATAATCACTGTGACAAACGGTGGGGACGACGAGGAACTCCCAGTCGTGAAACGCCCCAGCCGATTTGTGATCGCGCACGCCGGGACGTTGTACCTGGACCGCGATCCGCGCGCGCTATTTGAGGCTGCGGCCAGCGTCATACGCGAGTACTCGCTCACGCCAGACGATTTGACGCTTGAGTTCATCGGTGAATTGGAAGCCGTTGGCGGCTTCCCGATCGAGGCGGTGGCGAGGGCAGAAGGAATCGAACATTATGTTCACGTCGGGCCTGCCAGGCCACATCGTGGGGCGCTCGAGTTCATGGCTTCGGCCAGCATGCTTGTAACCATGTCGGGTAGCAACATGGCCGCGATCCCCGCCAAGACGTTCGAGTGTGTAAGATTCCCAGCATGGGTTCTTGCTATTTCAGCACCCGGGAGTGCCACAACTCTACTGCTTGCCGGTACGGGGGCGGATGTTGCAGCGCCGGGCGACTGTGCGGCGATCGCCGACATCATAAGGAGACGGTATCACGAGCATTTCGCTGGTGTAGTTCCAGAGCCGATTGGGCGCGACGTCCGTTTTACGCGACGTCACCAAGCGGGAATTTTGATGGACGCGCTAGAGGCCCGCATTGGCGGATAGCGTAGCAAAATGCCCCAACTGTTGCAGTACCGCCACACACTTTTCACGTGGTCGATTGGCTCGTCAAGCCCGCTATTTGCCTAAGTTATTACAGTGTAACGACTTGACGTGCGCTAGTATTCACCACGATCATGGCACAATCGCTGCCTCACAGGAGGATTGCTGAATGAAAGTAGTTCCAAGTTTTGTCGGAGAAGTGAAGGGATTCTACGCTATTGCGGCCCTTCTATTCATCTTTGCAGGATCCGCCAGGGCACAGGATGTCCAGCCCGACGGCTTTCACGTTGGCGATAAAATCGCACTGTCCGTCGATGGGCCGCTGCTCATCAGGGACACGGCAACAGTAAGGGAAGGTTTGGTTGTTCGCTTGGCAGGGTTGAGCGATATCTCAATGGCAGGCGTAAAGCGAGCAGACGTACAGAAGTATCTGACGCAAGAGATCAGCAAGTTCATCAAGGATCCCATAGTTCACGCTACTGCGCTGGTTCGGATTGCAGTACTCGGCCAGGTGATGCGTCCTGGGTTTTATACAGTGCCAAGTGATGCTCTGCTGGCTGATGTTGTCATGACGGCTGGTGGACCGACACCCACCGCGGATCTCAACAGAACGGTACTGCAGCGTGCGGGTCAGGATGTGAAAACTCGTGATCAGATGGCTGCTGCGCTGGAGTCGGGAGCGACGATCGATCAGATGCAGATTGCTCCGGGGGATGCGCTCGTTATAGGTGACAAGCCAACCTCATCCGTCGACACGATTTTGAAGGTAATTGGGGTGGCGGTACCACTGCTAACGTTAGCTTTGTACTTTCACTCAAGACATTAGCTTTTTTCAGAAAGTACTTTTTCACCGCGAATTATCGCCCATGGAACTCAACTCGAAGGACCCAAACTGGTTGGACATTGATCCAACACTGTTGAATCTCCCCGCCGTCGGCGGTCGTGGGATCATTTCCAGAGCGCCGCAGAACGATGGCTGCCTTCTGGACGCGGGAATCACGGACCGCGAGGTTCCTGTTCCGCGCATGGGTCAAGAAGGGTTGTTCAGGCTTATGACGACGGGTGTCGCCGACGCATCACCGGCTCGGCAAACGTCTGCCCAGCCCACACCTCCCATCCAGCTTCGTGTGGTTCCGCAATCCCGGTCTGAAATCGTAAATCGTGCGGCCAACGTCGTGATCGCCGTTGTATCGCTCGTCATCCTTTCTCCCGTGATGATGCTCGTCGCACTCGCGATCAGGCTCACATCGCGCGGACCGGTTTTCTACGTACAAACTCGCGTGGGCATGGACCGCCGCCGTCGCCCTGCCACTGCGGTGTTCGATCGTCGTACCGTTGACGTGGGTGGGCGTGCTTTCAGAATCATCAAGTTCCGGTCAATGCGTGTGGATGCGGAGGATGGTACCGGCGCGGTGTGGGCAACAAAGAGCGATCCACGTGTGACGCCGATTGGGAACTTCCTCCGGAAGACACGTCTGGACGAGCTCCCCCAGCTCATCAACGTTATTCGCGGCGACATGAACATCGTCGGGCCGCGGCCCGAGCGGCCAAGCATCTTTGCGGAGCTGCGTCGTAACATCGAGTCGTATCCGCTCAGGCAGCAGGCGAGACCGGGAATTACCGGTTGGGCCCAGATCCACCGCGCTTACGACTCTACGATCGACGACGTCCGCGCGAAAGTCGAGTTCGACCTTGAGTACCTAGATCGCCAGTCCATGCTTGAGGACCTCAAGATCATGGCCCGCACGCTGCCCGTAATGTTGTTCAAGCGCGGCGCCTGCTAAATATCCCTCCCGTCCTGCTTTGTTAGGGGGCGGGTGTCAGGCTTGCTGAGTTTCTGCGACCGCCGGCAAGCGCCCGGCCGATCCTTATTCCCGGGTGCTCAATGAACGTGTAGGCGGCCCAGGGAAGGGCAACAAGCGCTGCGGCAAACGCGATCCACTGCACCGCGACTGCGCGCCCGCTACATATCGTAAAGCCGATCCATATTGCTGGCGTCACGAGCAAGTAGGCGCCGTAACTGTAGGTGCAAATGGTCTTCGCGGCCCGAGTGAACAGTGAGTCTCCCAGCTCTTTGACAAAAGGGATCGCGCAGCCGATTGCGAGGCAGAACAGCCAGCCTGGTTCGGGACGATCAGCCGTGGGCCGCAGTGCGATGAAGAGCGGAATGGCGGCTACGACGATCGGCATCCATGTCCACGCAGGCAGATGGAATCGCGGCTTCGTGCGCAGTATCGCGTAAGCGAGGACACCGCTCACAAAACACGGAGCGAAGATTCCGACGCTCAGCCGCCAGAGTCCCGGGATAGAGGTATACTGGACTGCGGCTCCAAAAACAATCGCTCCGGCGAGGGCAAGCAGAGCGTAATACGTCGATCGTCGCGCAATGAGAAAAAGCAACGGTAGTAGCAGGTACATCTGCACTTCGAGAGGCAGTGTCCAGAGCATACCGATGATATTCCAATCGCCTGTGAGATTCTGTACGAGCAGCAGATTGCTTGCAAGCGTTCGTGGTGATGGCGATACGAACAACCCTGGAATTCGCTCGGGAATGTGAAACACGACGGTGGCCATAACCGCCGCAATCACCAGCGGGTAAATGCGAAACGCTCTCCGAGTATAGAACCTTTTGACCCAGCCTTGATCGGTGCCGCCGCGCTCGAGTGAGCTCATCAGAACGAGCGATGTGTGGACGAAGAATAGAAGCACTCCAACGCGGCCGAGGTCCCAGTCTGAGACGAATGGAATGCCACGATTGCGTGCCCACATCAGGTGGTCCACCACCACGCAACTGACGGCGATCGCTCTCAGGACATCGAGGTTTCGTTCGGGGAGTTGCGTTTGGTTCACGACCTAAATATCGGGCTCCATCTCGATTCGCGGGCCGAATTGGACGGAATTGGCGAATTCTCTATCCTCTACCTACGGGTTGGCTCCCAGACCGCCATCCGTTTGTTTCGGAGTACCTGCAGCCACGCAAGAATGCCAGCGAGGTTGGAGGCCAACGCGAAACCGGCGATACGAATGATGCCTGGGGCCTGCCGATTTGCAGGCCAGCGCATACCGGCAACGCCAATAATTGTTCCAATGGTCGAAAGGATCAGTACAGCCAGCCATACTGTTGAGTGAAGGCTTGCATAGATAAGCGCAACCGCTGCAATAGGGAGCGCCGGGTATACTAACCAGCGGCAGAGCTTGTGGCTGAAAAGCATCCACGCGAACGTTCCGTGCCTGAACGGATTCATCAGGTGGCGTTTGAACCAAAGTGTTTGGAGTCCACGCGCCATTGTCCTGATCTTGCGACGAAACTCGGATTGCAGTGACTTGGCGCGCGGCACGAGGCAAACGGCGTCATTCACGGACACTGCGCGATAGCCATGCTCGCGCGCCATGAGTGCCGAGGCGAAGTCTCGACTCAATGTCTCGGGGAAACCGCTGTCATAGAGTGACGCCCTGATGCCATAGAAGCAGCCACTCGCTCCAACAATCGAACCAACCCGTGTCTCGAGCGCGCGGATGTTCATTTCGTAGCCGACGTACCCGGACTCTCCGCTTGCGGTCGCGACAGATCCGGCGTCGGTGACTGATGCAACGCTCACGTCGCGACCGGAGGCAACGCCGACTTCGGG